>JBEDMQ010000136.1:0-5392 GCA_041171045.1 Pseudomonadota bacterium | reverse complement strand
CGGGAGACCGATGGCAGGCGCATCAGGTCGTCCATGGTGTAGACCTTGGGGTTCTTGACCAGGCCGTTGATCATCAGGCGGTGCTTGGAGGGATCGATGTCCCACCAGCCCTGGTGATGGCGCTCAAAATGCAGGCCACTGGGCGTGATGATGCCGAAGGTGCCCTGCAACGGCGTAAAGGCGACCGAGGCCGCCGAGACCCGGGTCAGGCCCGGAGACTCGCGACGCTGAAGGCCTTTTTCGTACTTGGAGGGCAGACCGTAGCCATTGGCGGCCACCGGGGCCCCGAGGCCAACGGAATGCTCGGGCAGGGTCAGGATATTTGGATCACCCTTGCCACCGACTGGGTTGGATGCGGCCCGGGCGGCAGATGCAAGCCCCAGGCCGGCCGTTGCGGCCGAGGCGGCCAGGAATTTACGACGCATGGACTCAGGGGACTTGGCGTCCTCTTTGGCCAAAAAGTTCTCAGGTGCCTTGACCAGCCGCCCGAGCTTTTGCTGCAGTTTTGTCACAGGACTCTCCCCACGCTAAA
This sequence comes from Pseudomonadota bacterium, assembly GCA_041171045.1. Lineage (GTDB taxonomy): Bacteria > Pseudomonadota > Gammaproteobacteria > Burkholderiales > Burkholderiaceae_A > Hahnella. The sequence continues at coordinate 4,860 of JBEDMQ010000136.1, read as the reverse complement.
GTTTATTTTTATATTTAAATCAACCGCTTAACTACGATTTTTAAAGCTAATTCACCGCCAATTTGACGCACACCGTCCGGCACAATTCGGTAATCATTGGGTCGGAAATCTTGTAGAAAACAAAGGTCCCCTCGCGCCGACGGCTCAGGACACCGGCTCTGTAGAGCATGCTGAGGTGACGAGAGACATTGGGCTGGGGCAGGCCCGTCAGTTCCACGACGTCCTGGACCGACCGCTCTTCGGTGCAGACCGCCTGAATAATGCGCAGGCGAGCCGGTTCGGAGAGCAGCGCAAAATACTGGGCTGCGCGATCAAAAATAAAACCGAGCTCGTCTTGGTTCTCGGTCAGGCCGTCGGCAATGCCCAGAGGCTCGGGACAAGTCGTCCGAGGACTGGCTTTGGCTGACATGGAAGTTTCGGCTTTGCGCACCATGGAGATGGACAATATTCCTGTAGAAGCATATAGTCAACTACGAGATGTGACGCGGCGCACAAGGCCGTGAGGCCGTTAAACGCAACGTCATCAGCCAACCCAGAGACCCCCCATGCCACAGGGCAAACGCCTGCTGTCCCCCGCGCAGTTCAAGTCCGTCATCCAGAGGGCCCGGAGTGCTCGGGGCGGGGTCATTCCGGCCGTTATGGTGGGCTCTGCACACTGTCCCTGGTGTGAACTGATCCTCAAGGAGCAATTAGGGCCTCGCATGATCAGCCAACAGACGCCCCGGCTGGTCGTGCTCGACTTTGACTTGGCCGACCGCAAACCCGTCGAGGGGCTGAGTCTGACGTCATCCACCGCAACACGTCCCCTCTCCCCTGCGGACTGGGCAAAGGCCCACCGATATGCCCTGGCTCCCACGGTGGTCCTGATCGACGAGTTGGGCCGTCCGATCACCGAGGCCCTGATCGGCTATAGCTCCCGAGACTTCTATGGGGCTTACCTGGAGGACCGAATCCTGCAAGCCCAGGCATACTGGCAGAAGATCTAAGCCCTCGCGCCATGCAAAGCATCGTTGAATTCAAGCAAAGAGAGAGCCTTCACGAGGAGGTTCATGCTCGCCCCCCGATCGCCCTGTGGCCTCAGGAGCGGATTATTCATCAGGCTTTCCTCATCACGCGCCCAGACCAGCGGGACATGCAGCGGGAGTGGATTGATGCTCTGTCTCGCGTTCTCCAGCAGCCCGGTCATCCCGTGCATGGTCGAAGCGTTCGGGTGCTGGAACTGGATCCGGCCCCCGCTCGACTGCTGCTGAAGTGGGAGATGCACGGCGAGTTCTGTGCCGTGACGCTCTACCTTCAGGGTGAACCCTCGACACGGCCCTTTCACGAGACCCGCCCAGACATTCGACAGCGGTTTCACGCCAGACTGGCCGAGCTGGGGGTCAAGACCTTCGGCCCGGAATCTGGCGAACGCATCAGTGCCGTTGATATCACCATTGCCCAGGCGCAACTCAGCGAAGACGCTGCCGATATCGCCCCCCGATTCCAGGGCAACACCATCATCGGCGGTACGATTCTGGGCACCCGTCGCGCCCAGGTCTGGACCGACTTTCAGATTGATGCGGGCAGCTACATCAACTTTCTGGTGAACCATCAAGGCATGGGATCTCGCCAGGCCGGTCGAGTGGTCCAACGCCTGATCGACATCGACACCTACCGCATGATGGCTCTGCTGGCGCTGCCCCGGGCCAAATCTCTGTCCGAACCACTGAGCAAGGCAGAGTCCGAGCTCTCCAACCTGTCCACGCGACTGACCGATGCCCAGACAGCAGATAGTGATCAGAGCATCCAGACCGATGGGCAGTTGCTCAATGGCGTGTCAGCCCTGGCTGCCAGGGTAGAAGGCTGGGTCTCCGAACACGGGCTTCGGTTCACCGCGAGCGAGGCGTACAGCGACCTGGTCCGCCGGGCCTTGGGCGAGCTCAAGGAAACCGCCCTTCCGGGTGTGCAGACCCTGGGCGAATTCATGGAACGGCGCTTTGAGCCGGCCATGCGAACCTGCAAATGGACGGAGCGCCGACTGCGCGAACTCTCGGACCGCATCTCCCGCACCACCCAGATCCTCAGAACCCGCATTGAGTTCGTGAATGAGCGTCAGACCCAGGCCCTGCTCTCCAGCATGGACCGTCGGGCCAAGCTGCAACTCAAGCTGCAGCAGACCGTCGAGGGGCTGTCTCTGGTGGTACTCAGCTATTACGCGGTCGGCCTGATTGGATATCTGATCAAAGGCCTGAAGTCTGCAGGACTGGACCTGGACGCCGAGCTGGTGACCGGAGCGGCCGTGCCCGTCGTGGCTGGACTGCTCTACTGGGGCATCAGGCGGGCGCGCAGACGCGCACCTGGCTATGAGAGTCCAACACCTGGCAGGCCCCAGTAAAGTCGGCCTGCTCAAAGTAAAAAGACTTCACCACCAGGCAGGGCATGCCAATGGCCTGTGCTGCCTTGAGACCATTGGGTGAATCCTCTACCGCCAGACAGTCCGATGGTTGAAGGCCCAAGCGATCCGCCGCCAGCTGATAGGCCTCGGGATCTGGTTTTTTGTGGGTCACGTCCTCACCGCAGACGATCACAGCTGGATCACCCAGCCCACTATCGCTGAAGCTGTTGGCCCAGAGCACATCCCAATTGCCCCGGCTCGTTGTGGTGACGACACCCCAGGGACAGCCGAACTTTTCTAGATCAGCCATCCAAGCCAGAAGTCCTGGTCGAAGGGGCAGCTCCCCCGTCTGCACAATCTCGGCATAGAGCCGGTTCTTGAGCTGATGGGCCTGGCGCAACCGATCCAGGCCGTCGGTGGACAGCGCCTCTTCATCGCCCACATGACGTGCCCAGACCTGCATGCGCTCATAGCCGCCAGTAGTCTTGAGCAGCCAGGCATAGTCCTGGGGACTCCAGTGCCAGTCCAGACCCGTCTGCTCAAAGGCCTGGTTAAAGGCCGGCAGGTGTCCATCCCGCTCGGTCTCGGCCAGCGTCCCGTCGACATCAAAGAGGACCGCCCGAAAGCGGCTCAAGTCCAGAGACCAGGTGATGGACATGGCTGCGTCGGCCTTGATTACTTGACCACCGCGCGCAGCTCGCCCTTGGCGTATTTGACCGCCATGGTGTCCATGGGAATGACGCGAATCTTGGAGGCCCGACCAGCAGAGCCAAAGGATTCAAAGCGCGCCTGACAGATGCCCTTGGCCGCAGCAGTGGCCACCTTGAAGAAGGCGCGCGGGTCGAATTCGCTGGGCTTTTCTGCCATGAGCTTGCGCATGGCGCCGGTCATGGCCAGCCGAATGTCGGTGTCAATGTTGACCTTGCGAACGCCGTTCTTGATGCCCTCGACGATCTCTTCGACTGGCACACCGTAGGTCTCTTTGATGTCACCACCATAGTCCCGAATAATCTTGAGCCACTCCTGGGGCACGCTGGAGGAGCCGTGCATGACCAGATGCGTGTTGGGGATACGGGCGTGAATCTCTTTGATGCGACCAATGGCCAGGGTGTCACCCGTGGGAGGGCGCGTGAACTTATAGGCGCCGTGGCTGGTGCCGATGGCAATGGCCAGGGCGTCCACGCCCGTGTCTTTGACGAACTCAGCCGCTTCGGCCGGATCGGTCAGCAGTTGGGAGTGATCCAAGACACCCTCGGCGCCGACACCATCTTCCTCGCCAGCCATGCCAGTCTCGAGAGACCCCAGGCAACCGAGCTCGCCCTCAACGGACACACCCACGGCATGGGCCATCTCGACCACGCGGCGAGTGACCTCAACGTTATAGGCGTAGTCCGATGGCGTCTTCATGTCCTCTTTGAGCGAGCCATCCATCATGACGCTGGAAAACCCGCTGCGAATCGACGCCTGGCAGACGGCAGGCGAAGAGCCATGGTCTTGGTGCATGCAGACGGGAATGTCGGGGTACTGCTCAATGGCGGCATCGACCATCTTGCGCAGGAAAGGCTCACCGGCGTATTTGCGAGCACCAGCGGAGGCCTGCAGGATAACGGGGCTGTCGACCTCGGCTGCCGCCTGCATGATCGCGTGGATCTGCTCCATGTTGTTCACGTTAAAGGCCGGCAGGCCGTAGCCATGTTCTGCGGCATGGTCGAGTAGTTGTCTGAGTGAAATCAAAGCCATCTTGTTGGTCTCCCTGTGTAATAGTCTTGTAGTGCTGGTTTACTGAAGCCCAGTAAAAAAACTCACCACCGGGCTGATGTCATCGACAATTCGATCGGGCTCGGCCATGGCAATGGGCCGACCATGGTTGTAGCCATAGGGCACTGCCCAAACCGGTACATCAGCTGCTCGCGCGGTCTGAACATCGATCTCGCTATCACCCACAAACAGGGTCGATCCCGTGGACTCGCCAAAATGGGTCATGCAGTGCTGAATGCCACCGGGATGGGGCTTCTTGGTGGGCAGGGTGTCACCGGAGATCACCAGGTCAATCAGGTGCTGCAAGCCATGGGCCTCGACGACCCGCTCGGTGAACCGGTTTTCTTTGTTGGTGACAATCGCACGACGAATACCCCGCTCGCCAAGCGTCTTGAGCGTCTCTTCCACCCGTGGGTAGAGATGAGACTGGGTACCAGCGGTGTCAAAGTAGTGTCCGATGAAGCGGTCCATGACCCCCTGCCAGTCCGTCTGCTCGGGATCACCCACGCTATCCGCCCAGGCCTGCTTCATGAGCCAACCGGTGCCATGCCCAATCCAACGCCGAACATCTGCGTCGGACGCCGGTCTGGCATTGAAGTCCTTCAGAGTCCTGTTCACCGCCATGGCGATTTCATCGGCCGTTTCAATGAGCGTGCCATCCAAGTCAAATATCACCAGGGCCATGTCAACGATCTCCTTTAAGGATTTAAGCGCGGCGTTTCATGTCC
>JBEDMQ010000135.1:0-23478 GCA_041171045.1 Pseudomonadota bacterium | reverse complement strand
GCCTCAATGCGGTCCGGCATGACGGTGTAATCCGCTCCATGAAGCCTGTCCACACCTTGGATGGTGATGCGATCGGTGCCAGCGCCAGTGATCTTTGCCCCCATGGCGATCAAACAGTTGGCAAGGTCCACCACCTCGGGCTCACAGGCCGCGTTGTCAATCACCGTGGTGCCGTCGGCCAGGCAGGCGGCCATCATGAGGTTTTCGGTACCGGTGACCGTGACCATGTCGGTGGTGATGCGGGCACCCTTCAGGCGGGAGGCCTTGGCCTTGATGAAGCCATGGTCGATCTCAATTTGAGCGCCCATGGCCTGCAGGCCACGAATGTGCTGATCAACTGGTCGTTGGCCGATGGCACAGCCGCCCGGCAGACTGACCAATGCCTCACCGAAACGAGCGAGCATGGGTCCGAGCACCAGAACCGAGGCGCGCATGGTCTTCACCAACTCATAGGGTGCCTCGAGTTTGGTGACCGCGTTGGCCCGAAGGGTTAGGCTGTCTTGGCCATCAATGGCCTGGGCATCGACGTCGATCTGAAGGCCCATGCCGGCCAACAGTCTGCGCATGGTGCCGACGTCTCGAAGGGGCGGCACGTTGTGAATGACCAGAGGCTCATCTGTGAGCAGTGCCGCACACAAGATCGGCAGGGCCGCGTTCTTGGCACCCGAAATCCGAACCTGGCCTTGGAGCGGCAGGCCGCCCTGAATTTGAAAACGATCCATGTGTGTCCTGACTGTTTAACTGGCGTCGGGCGCGAGGAGTGGCCTGACTACTGAGCTGACTGCTGGGCCCATTCGGCCGGCGTGAGGGTCTTCATGGACAGGGCGTGAATCTCGGCCTTCATCCGGTCGCCAAGGGCGGCATAAACGAGCTGGTGGCGAGCAATCAGACGCTTGCCGTCGAAGAGCGGGCTGACAATCACCGCCTCGAAATGATGGCCATCGCCATCGACTTCGATGTGGTCGCAGGACAGGCCCGCCTGAATGTAGCCTTTAATGTCTTGTGGAGTCACCATGCCGCTATTTTAGGCGGCATCGGCCAGAATGCGTCGAAAGGCCTGCTCGAGGCTGGAACTGGCCAGCAGGGAGCTGGTGTCTTGGACCGAGACCAGCCGACCTTTTTTCAGAAAACCCACTCGATTGCAGAGCTGTTCGGCCTCCTCCAGGTAGTGGGTGGTGAGCAAGATGGTGTGGCCCTGGCCATTGAGTTTTTGAATAAACCGCCAGAGGCTCTCCCGCAGGTCGATGTCAACGCCGGCCGTGGGCTCGTCGAGCACGATGACCGGCGGCCTGTGAACCAGGGCCTGGGCTACCAATACGCGCCGTTTCATGCCTCCCGATAAGGCCCGCATGTTGGCATTGGCCTTGTCCAGCAAGCCCAGTGCGGTCAGGCACTCGTCGATCCAGTCATCGTTTTTGGTCAGTCCAAAAAAACCAGACTGAATTCGCAGGGTCTCGCGCACCGTGAAAAAGGGATCAAAAACCAATTCCTGCGGAACCACGCCCAAGGCTCGACGGGCCTGCGGGCCCTGGGTCTGGACATCGAATCCCATGACCTGGGCACTGCCCTGGGTAGGGCGCACCAGGCCAGACATGATGCCAATCAGGGTGGTCTTGCCAGCGCCATTGGGACCCAAGAGGGCAAAAAACTCGCCCTGTTGAATGGTCAGGCTGACATCGGTCAGGGCTGAGAAGGCCTTGGTGCCAGTGCCATAGACTTTGCCGACCCCCTGAAACGAGACGGCCGGCGTCATGCGAGTTCGAGCAGTTCGTCTACGGAGGAGAGTCGGGCCAATGCCAGCAGAGGTTCGGGTGCGCCGGTGTAGGTCAGGTGACAATCCAGCCGTTTGGCCATGCGCTGTAAGCCCAAGAGAACAGCCAAGGCGCTGGTGTCGACCTGGGTCAGGGCCCGGAGATCCAGCACCAGGGGCTCACGATGGTTGTTTTGAGCGGCCCGAGCAAGCCAGTCCTGGGCCTGAGCCATCACCGAGACCGCCTGCAGGCGGGTCAATGGGCCAGTCAACGCGTGGGCCTGGGTGACGGACACGGTGACCAACGGCTCTAGCTGCCGGACTTGGCCGCCAGCTTTCGCAGGGACTGGTTCTTGGTGTTGAGCGCCGCAATCAGGCCATCGATGCCGCGAGCGCTGGCGAGTTGCCCAAACTGGCTGCGGTAATGATCCACCAGCCACAGCCCAAGTACATTGAAGTCGTAGATCTTCCAACCAGCCGGCGTCTTCTCGAGGCGATAGTCCAGCTGAATGGGCTCCTTGCCCGTGCGAACCACAAAGGTTCGAACGATGACATCCGTATCCTCCGGCGCATATCGGGCCGGACGAACCTGAACGGTGGTGTCTTGAACCTGTTTGAGCGCATCGGAATAGGTGAGTAACAGCAATTCACGGAAAGCCGCCATGAGCTTGTCTTGCTGCTCGGGGCTGGCCCGACGCCAATGAATGCCAACCGTCAGGGCGGTCATGCGCGAGAAGTTCACCACGGGCATCACCCGCTGATCGACCAGAGCATTGAGCCGTGTCAGATCGCCGGACTGCAGGCTGCGATCGTTGCGGACCGTATCCAGGATGTCCTGGGTCACCATCTTGATGAGCGTGTCGGGCGATTGGGAGGCGGGCAGACCCTGAGCGTGCAGGGCTGCGGTACCGATCAAGGCCGGACCCAAGAGGAGACCAGCCAGGGTCATCAGGTTCAACAGGCGCTTTCGGCCACAGCGGCCCAGCCGTCTCATCCATGACTCATCTTCTGTGGGGAGCGGTTGCGAAAAAGCGAACATGATCATTACCACCGTCTAGAGAACTGACTTGCCGTTGATTCAGCGACTGCACCATCGACTGACGCCTTGGGCGCAGGTTGATGAGGGGCAGGCGTCTTGCCGTCGTTGACCTGCTGAGCCCGGCGAGCCAAAAAGGCGTCGCGAACACTGAGGTAGCGGTCAAATGACAAGGCATCGAGCGTGGATTCCATGTCCAAGAAGCCCGCTCGCGCGTCGACGACGCGAGTGCCTCGGAGGGCCCACTCGGTGGAGGTGCCGACGCTAAAAATCTGATCAAACGGATCCACCGCGAAGTCGGCCACACGGCCCACCGTGTCCCGAACCGTGCTGGGACCCAGCAGGGGTATCACAAAGTACGGGCCGGGCTCTGACCCCCAACGGCCAAAGGTCTGACCGAAATCCTCGTTGGTCTTGGCGTAGCCCATGGAGCCCGCTGGATCGCCCAGGCCCAAGACCCCAACGGTGGTGTTGATCACCACCCTGGCTGCAGCATTGCCCGCTTTGGAGGGCTCCCCTTGTAACAAATGGTGCAGGGTGTTGACGATGTCGCCAAGGTTGCTAAAAAAGTTACCAAAGGCGGTACGAATGGGCTCTGGCACGTAAGCTTTATAACCCTCAGCCACCGGCTTGATGACCGCCTCATCGACCTGGGTGTTGAAGTCGAACATGGCCCGGTTATAGCGCTCCCAAGGGTCCCGCGCGTCAGCCTGATGTCCTGCCGGCAGGCTGGCACAGCCCGATAAGACCGCCATACAGACCAAGACGAGGGTCAGTCGAAGGTTGGCGAACCACGGGCGTGCGCCGCTCATCACTTAATGCCCCCATCGGCCGCCTGGTTGGCCCCACCCGACTCTCGGTTGTAAAGAAACTGGGAAATGATGTTCTCAAGCACCACAGCGGACTGGGTGAGCTTGATCCGATCGTTGTTCTTGAGAGGTTCCGTCTCGGCCCCAGGCAGGATGCCGATGTACTTCTCGCCCAGCAACCCCGCGGTCAGTATTTGGGCCGAGCTGTCCTTGGGAAAGGCCACGCCCTCTTGGATGTCGAGGGTCACCACCGCCTGGTAGCGCTTGTCGTCAAAACCGATCTCGCGCACACGACCCACCACCACACCGGCGCTGCGAACAGCCGCCCGAGGCTTGAGCCCGCCGATGTCGTCGAAATTGGCCAGGATGGTGTAGCTGGGGCCTGAGCCAATCGTCATCAGGTTGCTGACCTTGAGCGACAGGAAGACCAAGGCGACCAGCCCCAACAGGACAAATAGGCCAACCAATAGGTTAATGGTGCGTTGCATGCCGATAGCCTATCAGAGCCAGCAGGGCCAGGTTAGAGCGCGCCGAACATGAAGGCCGTGAGAATAAAGTCCAGTCCCAACACGGCCAAGGAGCCCGCTACCACCGTCATGGTCGTGGCACGGGCGACGCCCTCTGGCGTGGGCTTAGCCTGATAGCCCATGTAAAGCGCCACCATGGTCACCGCAAAGCCAAACACGACACTCTTGATGACCCCATTGACGATGTCGTCATAGAAATCCACACCCTCGGTCATCTGCGACCAGAAGGCTCCCGCATCCACCCCGATCAGACCGACCCCAATCAACCAGCCACCCAATACGCCAATGGCCGAGAACAGCGCCGCCAAGAGTGGCATGGTAATGAGCCCGCCCATGAAACGGGGGCCCAGAATCCGGGTAACAGGGTCGACCGCCATGGCCTCCAGCGCGGCCAATTGCTCGCCGGCCTTCATCAGTCCAATCTCTGCTGTCAGGGCCGTGCCGGCTCGTCCAGCAAAGAGCAGTGCTGTGACCACTGGACCCAACTCACGCACCAGAGACAGGGCGACCAACAGCCCGAGGGCCTCCTCGGAGCCATACCGACGCAGGGTGTAATAGCCCTGCAGACCCAGCACCAGCCCAACAAACAGGCCTGAGACCAGGATGATGGCCAGGGAATGGTTGCCCAGAAAGTGGACCTGACTGGCAATGAGATTCGGCCGCCTAAGAACATCCATCAGTCGGCTTAACAGACTGCCTGTCAGCCTGGCAAAGCCGCCCAAGCCTTCTAGGAGAGTCAGGCTGGCGCCCCCTAGTCGGGAGAGTTGGTCTAGCGGTCTCATAAGAAGGTCTGACTCAGGCTGGGTGCCGGATAGTGGAACTGAACAGGACCATCCTCACGCCCCTCGAGGAACTGTTGGACGTAGGGGTCGGTCGAGGCCAAGAGGTCTTGTGGTGTCCCCAGAGCTACCAGCCGAGCGCCGTCGGCCGACGGCGCCAAGACCGCGATGCGGTCGGCGATCTCAAAGGTCTCCTCCACATCATGGGTCACGATGACCGAAGAGGCCCCCAGTGCATCGTTGAGTCTGCGAATCAATCGCGCAGTTACACCAAGTGAGATGGGATCGAGGCCAGCAAAGGGCTCATCGTACAAAATGAGTTCTGGGTCCAGGGCGATGGCGCGGGCCAGGGCGACTCGGCGGGCCATGCCACCCGAGATTTCACTGGGCATGAGCTGAGCCGCACCCCGCAGACCGACTGCCTCGAGTTTAAGGAGCACCACATCCCGAAGCACGGACTCGGGCAGCTTGGCGTGCTCACGAAGGGGAAAAGCAACATTCTCAAAACACGACAGGTCGGTGAACAGGGCTCCAAACTGAAAGAGCAGGCCCATCCGGCGGCGCATGGCATAGAGGCGGTCTGATCGATAACCATCCAAAGACTCACCAAACACCGTGACTTGACCGGTCTGGGGCCTGACCAGGCCTGCAATCAGACGCAACAGGGTGGTCTTGCCAACGCCCGAGCCACCCATGATGGCCAGGACCTCCCTGGGGCGAACCGACAGACTGAGGTCGGCGATGATGGCCCTTGGTCCATAGCCAAATCGAACGCCCTCAAAAGCCAGACAGGCCTGCTCTGACTGAGAAGCCAGTTGGTCTGAGGGCATATCGCCGTTGGTTGGGCTCATTCGGTCATTCTACCCAGCGTTGATGAGGCTCTCGGCCTCAGCCAAGGCCTCTGCCGTGCCACGCAAGACCAGGGCGTCGTCGACCATCAGGCGTGTGTCCTCGGTGAGGGGGTGTCGCTTGCCCGCGCGCTTGAGGGTTGCGATGTCTACACCCAGCCCGGCCAGCCCCAAATCAGCGATTGGCCGGCCAGCCATGATCGACGCTTTGGCGACCACCAAGGTCCGCAGCATGATCGCGTCCTCGGCCCTCTCCAGGTAATCGTCATCACTGCCACGGAAGACCCCACGAAACAGGCCATAGCGTGTATCGCGCACCTCACGTACTCGCCTGACCACTCGATGCAAGGGGACCCCGGCCAGAGCCAGTGCATGAGAGGCCAGCATCAGGCTGCCCTCCATGACCTCTGGCACGACCTCCGTCGCACCAGCTTCGCGCAGTGGTGTGAGGTCGCTGTCATCTCGGGCTCGAACGATGATCGGGAGTTGGGGTGCCAACTGCCGAACCGCCACGATGACCCGAGTGGCCGAGGCGCGATCGGCATAGGTGATGACCAGAGAAGTGGCTCGGTGAATGCCGGCGGCCATCAGGGTCTCTCGGCGGGTGGCGTCGCCAAAGACCACCGAGTGGCCAGCCGCAGCCGCCTCGCGGGTTCTTTGTGGGTCGAGGTCCAGCGCCACATAGTCGATGTGCTCTTGATCCAGGAGCTGGGCCAGGTTCTGGCCACACCGGCCGTAGCCGCAGATGATTAGGTGCTTGTCTGCACTGACGGCCTGGCTGGCAATGCGGTGAATCTCCAGGCTGCGGCGAAGAAACTCAGACCTGGCCACGCGCATCACCAATCCATCGCTTCGGTCGACCACAAAGGGGGTGATGAGCATGGAGATGACCATGCCGGCCAAGACCAGCTGCAAGACCGGGTCCGGTAGCAATCCGCCGATGAGGGAAGGGTCTAGCAAGACAAATCCGAACTCGCCGGCCTGAAAGAGCCAGAGTCCGGCCTTGAGCGAGGGCCCCGGCGGAATGCTGAACAGACGAGCCAGACCAGCAATCACCGCCAGCTTGATCCCCACATATGCCGCCAACAAGGCCAGCAAGATCCAGCCCTGCTCCATGACCACCGACAGATTAAGTCGCATGCCAACGGTGACGAAAAAGAGCCCCATCAAAACATCGCGATAGGGCCGAATGTCGGCCTCCACCTGATACCGAAATTCTGTCTCTGAAATGAGCATGCCGGCCATAAAGGCGCCGAGCGCCAAGGACAGGCCCAGGTGCTCGGTCACCCAGGCCAGACCCAAGGTCATGAGCAGCAGGTTGAGAGAGAAGAGTTCCTGAGATTTGCGACGAGCCACCAAAGTCAGCCAGGGGCCCACCAGGCGCTGGCCGACGACCACCATGATCACCAAGACCAGGACCGCCTTGGCCAAGGCGAGGGCCAGCGTCTGGGCCATCGCCATGTCTGTCGAACCGCTCGATGAGACCGCCGCGACACCGGCCAGGGCCGGGACAATGATCATGAGCGGCACCACCGCCAGGTCTTGGAACAGCAGCACGCCGACAACCGGCCTGCCATGCGCCGTCTCAAGCTCCCCGCGATCCGAGGCCATGCGCATGACCATGGCGGTCGATGACATGGCCAGGGCACAGCCCAGCACGACCGAGGCCTGCCAGGGCATGCCATGAAAAGGGGTGAGGGCCAACGACAAGCCTGAGACTGCGGCGATGGTCAGAACCACCTGGGCCGACCCCAGGCCCAAGACCAGCTTCCTCATCGCCCGAAGCCTCGCCAGGCTGAATTCGACGCCGATGGAGAACATGAGAAAGACCACCCCGATCTCGGCCAGCCAGAGCGTTACATCGGTGTCCGGTGCCACCCCAAGGGCATGCGGGCCAAAAGCCACGCCCACCACCAAATACCCGATCAGGGGCGGCAGCTTGGCAGCCCGGGCTGCCATGACCACCCCAACCGAAACGGCCAACAGGGCCACGATGAGACTCAGGATTGATTCCATTACTATGACCAGTGTAACAACCGATATTGCGCTTTATGAGCCCCACACCATCACCCAATCCATCCACCCCCAAGGTTGGCCAAGCCCTCGGCGACGACCAGCGCACGGTGGATCGTTGCCGCCGAGTTCTTCAAATTGAGGCGCAGGCCATCACGGGTCTGATCGACCAGCTCGACGCTGGCACTGCCGAAGCGGTTCGTGCGATCTACGCCTTGACGGGGCGGTTGGTGGTCACGGGCATGGGCAAGAGCGGTCATGTCGCTCGAAAAGTGGCGGCCACCTTTGCCTCAACGGGTACGCCGGCGCTGTTTGTTCACCCCGCGGAAGCCCAGCACGGCGACCTCGGGATGATTCAGGCCAACGACCTGGTGCTGGCCTTCTCGTATTCCGGTGAGACCGACGAACTGCGCCTCATCGCCCCTCACCTCAAGCGCATGGGTGCCAGGCTGATCGCCATCACCGGCCATGCAAACTCGACGCTGGCTCGGCTGGCTGATATCCACCTGAATGCTGCCGTGAAGGAAGAGGCCTGTCCGCTCAACCTGGCGCCGACTGCCAGCACAACGGCCGCGCTCGCCCTGGGCGATGCCCTGGCAGTCGCCGTACTAGAGATGCGTGGCTTTAGGGCCGAGGACTTTGCCAAGTCACATCCTGGCGGTAGCCTGGGACGCAGACTGCTGGTGCGGGTGGCCGATGTGATGCGAACGGGTGATCAGGTGCCCCGCGTTGCCGCCGGCACGCTGCTCACAGACGCGCTGGCAGAAATGGGGGCCAAGCGAATGGGCATGACCTGTGTGGTGGATGAGCAAGGCCGTGCCAAAGGCATCTTTACAGACGGCGACCTGCGACGACTGCTGGGCCAGAATCGGTTGACGCCAGACTTAACCGTTGACCAGGTGATGACCCGATCCGCCCAGACCATCTCTGCAGAGGCTCTGGCCACCGAGGCGGCCCATCAGATGGATGCCACGCGGATCAACCACCTGCTCATCGTCGATGACCAGCAGGCTTTGATCGGTGCCATTGGGCTTCATGACCTGTTAGAGGCGAAGATTCTTTGATGTCAGCCCGTCCTGCCCCTCACCCAGCCCCCGAGGCAGAGACCCCTTCGTCAGACCTGACGGCCTTGCAGAAAGACTCTCTTACTCGGGGCCGTGCGGCTGCCTTAAAGGCCATGTTCTTTGATGTGGATGGCGTGATGACCGATGGCGGACTGTTCTATGACCAGCATGGCGAGGCGATCAAACGCTTTCATGTGCTCGATGGTCATGGCATCAAGATGCTCTCAGAGGCCGGCGTGCTGGTGGGCATCCTGAGTGGACGAAACCATCCAGCGGTTCTGGCTCGCGCCAAAGAACTCGGGCTGACCGAAGTCCACCTGGGTCTGCAGGACAAACTAAGCCAACTCCGGGACATCTGCGCGCGGCGATCCCTGGATTTGCAGGCCTGTGGCCATATGGGCGATGACCTGCCCGACCTGCCTGTGATGCAGGCCGTTGGGTTTTCGGCCACAGTCGCCACCGCAGTGCCAGAGATCCGCCAACAGGCCATGTGGACGGCGCAGTGGCCGGCCGGAGCGGGGGCTGTCCGCGAGATCTGCGACTTCATCCTGAGGTGCAGGTCACTTGCACCAAACGGGACCCATTGATGCGATCGGCCTGGTCTGACCGAATCGGTGGGCTGCTATCACTTGGCCTGCTGGCCGCGCTTGGTCTGAGCTCGTGGGTGTTTTCCACCGTCACTCAGGTTCCAGACTGGGTCAAGGCCAGTCGACAACAGAGCGGCCCGACTGCCGTGGTCACCGAGGCCCACATTGTCAAGACCGGGACAAATGGGAAGCCGCGTCAGGTGGTGGTCTCACCCAGCATTGAACAGTTCGAAGACGGGCGGGCCACGCTGGCCACACCCGACCTGACGTCCTTCCGGGACAAGGGGCCCCCGGTCTTTGCAAAAGCCCGGCAGGCTCAGGTCAGCGCAGATCAGAACGAAGTCCAGCTCAGTGGCGCCGTCGTGATTCGGCGAGAGGCCTCTGGCGATGACCCCGCCCTGCGAGTCGAGACCGAGACCCTGACCTTTCTCTCCAATGAAGAAGTCGCGCAGACCAAAGACCCTGTGATGGTCTATCGCGGGGCCTCTACGTTGTATGGTGTGGGCATGCGTCTCGATGAAAAAACCGATCGCCTGCAGATTCTGGCGGACACCCGCATGGTGCTACCCAAATCCAAACCCGAGGAGAAAAAACTGTGAGTGGGTCGCTCTGTCAGCAGCCACGCAGCGTTCTTTGCCAATTCTTGACCGCTGGCCTGTTTGGAATGCTCTGGGTGCTGTCACCCATGGCGCACGCCGAGAAGGCCGACCGGCAGGCGCCGACTCACATCGACTCCGACAAGCTGGACCACGACGACAAGACCAAACGGACCATCTTCACTGGCAACGTGGTGCTGACCAAGGGCAGTCTGATCCTCCGAGGGGATCGCCTGGAGTTGCAACAGCTGCCAGATGGCAAGGCCCAGGCCTTGATCACTGGCAAACCGGCCCGGTTTCGACAGAAACGAGAGGCGGTTGCAGAGTGGATGGAGGGTGAAGGTGCGCAGATCGATTACAGCGACCAGACCGAGATTGCGATCCTGACCGGCAATGCGGTCATGCGCCGGGTCGGGCCCGACAAGGAACTCGACCGAGTGGCGGGCGATCGGCTGCGGTACAACAACATCACCGAGTTCTACGAAGTTGAGATCAAACCCGGTCAGCCCCGGGCGCGTATGACCCTCATGCCGCGCGAACCCCAGCCATGAGCCAGTTGGTTGTTCAGAACCTGCGCAAGGGCTATCAGGGTCGCATCGTCGTCAAAGATGTGTCGCTCACGGTCCGCCGAGGGGAAGTGGCTGGCCTGCTGGGTCCAAACGGCGCGGGCAAGACCACCTGTTTTTACATGATCGTGGGTCTGGTGCCAGCCGACGGCGGCCAGATCAGTCTCAATGGCCAAGACCTGACCCAAGAGCCCATCCATGTCCGGGCCCGACAGGGCCTGTCCTACCTGCCGCAGGAGGCCTCGGTCTTTCGTCGGTTGTCGGTGGCCGATAACATTCGGGCAGTCTTAGAGCTGCAGCTCGACACGAGTGGTCAGAAGCTGTCGGCCAGTGAGATCGAGAGACGACTAGAGGGCTTATTGGAGGAGCTGCAGATCGGCCATATCCGCGACAACCTCGGCCAGTCGCTTTCGGGTGGCGAGCGCCGCCGGGTGGAGATTGCAAGGGCCCTGGCGACATCGCCACAATTCATCTTGTTGGACGAACCATTCGCCGGTGTGGACCCGATTGCTGTCATTGAGATCCAGCGAATCATTCGTTTCTTAAAAGATCGTGACATCGGTGTTTTGATCACCGACCACAACGTGCGCGAGACCCTGGGCATCTGCGATCACGCCACGATCATGAACGACGGTGTGGTGCTCGCCAGTGGCGAACCCAGCCAGATTGTCGACGACCCTGGCGTGCGAAAGGTCTACCTGGGCGAACATTTCCGAATGTAGTCATGAAGATTTCGCTGACCACCAAGACCAGTCAGCAGCTGACGCTCACCCCCCAGCTGCAGCAGGCCATTCGTCTGTTGCAGCTCTCAAACCTAGAACTCCGCCAAGAACTCGAAGCCTTCAGTGCAGACAACCCTCTGCTTGAGATCGAAGACGGGCTGTCCGGCGAGTCACTCGAGGCGAGCAGCAGCGAGGCCGAGGGGTCGTCCGAGTCCTCGGATGACTGGGAGGATGCGGTGGGCGATGGCCTTACCGACTGGCGAGGTGATGGCAGTGGTGAAGACCGGTCCAACCGAGAGGATGGTGGCGAGGTGGGCTTTGTCAGCCTACAGGCCCACCTTCGGGAGCAGGTCGCTGGCCTGCACCTGAGCCCAAGGGATCGGGCCTGGTTGGACGTTCTAATTGAGGCCCTGGATGAGGACGGCTACGTTCGGGACCCTCTGGCGGAACTGGCAGAGGGCTTTGCTGAGGTCTTTGAATCCGACCTTGGGGGTGTTCTGGACGAAGACGAGATGATGGTGGGCCTGCGGCTTTTGCAGGCCTTGGATCCTCCCGGCATCGGTGCGCAGAACCTACAACAGTGCCTACAGATTCAGCTAGAGGCACTCAACGGTGATGGCGTCGATCGAGTAGCCCTGGAGACTGCCCGCCACCTGGTGGCCCACCACCTGGAGCAGTTGGGTCAGATGCCGCTGGCCAGCCTTGGCCGGGCCACTGGACTGAGCCGCGATCAGCTGGGGGCGGCCCTGGATGTCATTCGTGGCCTAGAGCCGCGTCCAGCAGCACGCTTTCAGGCCCAGCAAGATGCCAGCCTGACGCCAGATGTCATGGTGAGCCTGGGTCGAAACGGCAAATGGGTGGCTCGGCTCTCCAAGCAGTCCCTGCCCAGGCTGTCGATCAACAGTGAATACGCGCGGCTGATTCGAGATGGTGAGTCCGACTCCGTGCTGTCGCAAAAGCTTCAAGAGGCGCGCTGGATGCTCAAGAACATCGCTCAGCGCTCAGAAACCATTCTGAAAGTCTCTCAGGCGATTGTGTCGGCCCAGCAGGCCTTCTTTAGCCAGGGGCCCAAGGCCATGCGGCCCATGGTGCTGCGGGACATTGCCGAGGCCTGTGAGCTGCATGAATCCACCGTTTCCCGCGTGACCAATCAGAAGTTCATGCTGACCCCGCTTGGCTGTTTTGAGCTGAAGTTTTTCTTCAGCAGCCACGTGGGGACTGACGATGGCGGAGCCGCCTCGGCCACGGCCCTTAAGGCCCAGATTGAGGCCTGGATCAAGGCGGAAGACGGTGCCAAGCCTCTGTCCGATCAGGCCCTGTCCGATCGGTTTCAGGAGCAGGGCGTTGTTGTGGCCAGACGAACGGTTGCAAAGTATCGCGAAGCCCTCAGAATCCCAAGTGCTAGTCTTAGGAAACGACAATAAAAGGAGACCCCGCTATGCAAGTCACGATCACCGGCCATCACCTCCCCATTACCGATGCCATTCGGGATTATGTAAACCAAAAGTTTTCAAAGGCCTGGCGACACTTCGACCATGGGATTCAGGCCCAGGTGGTGCTCTCCGTCGAAAAGCTCGATCAAAAAGCCGAAGTGACAGTTCACTTTCAAGGTAAGGATCTGCACGCTGAGGCCAAGCACACGGACATGTATGCAGCCATCGACCTGCTGGCCGACAAGCTGGACCGCCAAGTGGTCCGCTACAAGGAACAGCACCAGACCAATGTCCACTCTGGACGCGGGGCTATCGAGGCCTGAGAACGGCTTTGGGCGGTCGTCCCGCAGCGCAATATCGCAGTGCAACAAATCCGTCAAAAGGTCTATACTCCTCGAACTTTGTTGCCTTGAAGCGGGTGTTCCCATGAACCGCATTTGTGAACTGTTAACGGCCGACCACGTCCTGCTGGGCGTGGAAGCCTCCAGTAAGAAACGGGCCTTCGAGCTGGCCGGCCTTCTCTTTGAAGAGAAGAAAGGCATTGCCCGCAGCAAGGTCTTCGATTCCCTGTTTGCCCGCGAGCGACTGGGCTCCACGGGCCTGGGTGAGGGCATCGCCATCCCCCATGGCCGTATCAAAGGGCTGAATCAGGCCATGGCTGCCGTGGTCCGACTGGCCGAGCCGGTGGCCTTTGATGCGCCGGACGGCAAGCCTGTCTCCGTCATGATTTTTCTGCTGGTGCCTGAGCAGGCCACCCAGCAGCATCTGGAAATTCTCTCGGAGGTCGCCGAGATGCTCTCTGACAAAACCCTGCGTGAGTCTCTTGGCGCAGCCTCTGATCCTCAGGCCCTGTTTCAGAGCCTGTGCAGCTGGCAGCCAGCCAGCGCCTAAGACAGGCCTGAGAGGCCCGTCGAGCAAGCAGCCGCCATGCTCAACGTTCAGCAACTCTTCGAGGCCTACCAGGAGCAGCTGCGGCTGACCTGGGTCACTGGCCAGTCCGGTGGCGATCGACACATCTCTGGCCCCTCCTTTGAGAGCGCCGACCTGGTTGGTCACTTCAATCTGATCCATCTGAACCGGATCCAGGTCTTTGGGCAGGCGGAGGTGGACTACTACAACCGGCTAGACCCCCAGCGGCGCAACTACCTGACGGCCGAGCTCATCGCCGGAAAGCCTCCGGCCATCGTGGTGGCCGATGGGCTGGTCCCGCCCGCCCAGCTGTTTGAGGCCTGTGACCGAGACGAGCTGCCTCTAATGCGCAGCAGCCATACCGCTGCGCGCGTGATTGAACTGCTGCGCATTCAACTCTCCAAGCGACTGGCCCCATCGGCTTCTCTACATGGCGTCTTCATGGACGTGCTCGGTCTGGGAGTACTCATCTCAGGCGAGTCCGGCCTGGGTAAGAGTGAACTAGCCCTGGAGCTGATCACGCGAGGACACGGCCTGGTGGCCGACGATGTGGTCGAGTTCTCCAGAATTGCGCCGGATGCCATCGAGGGCCGCTGCCCGCCCCTGCTCAAAGATTTGCTCGAGGTCAGAGGCCTTGGCCTGCTGGACATCAAGGCCATTTTTGGCGAGACCAGTGTCCGCCGGAAAATGCGGCTGCGACTCATCGTTCAACTGGTTCGTCGATCTGCGATTGATGAATACGAGCGACTGCCCCTAGAGGCCCTCAACGAGGACGTCCTGGGACTGCCCATTCGCAAGGTCGTTATTCCGGTGGCGGCTGGTCGAAACCTGGCCGTCCTGGTGGAGGCAGCAGTCCGCAACACGGTGCTGCAGCTCAGAGGGATTGACACCATGCGGGAGTTCACGGAACGTCAACAACGTGCCATGAACAACGAGGATCTTTTTTGACCGCATCACCTGGACCTCACGGATCGGAACCCATCTCACTGGTGGTGGTGACCGGCATGTCCGGGTCGGGAAAATCCGTGGCCTTGGCCGTTTTAGAAGACGAGGGCTATTACTGCGTTGACAACCTCCCGGTGGCTCTCATCGGGCCCCTGGTGAAGAGCCAACAGGCTTGCGGCACCAGAAGGATGGCCCTGGCGGCAGACGTCCGGGCGGGGACCGACCTGGCCCATCTGGAAAAAGCCTTGTCTGAGCTGAGGGCCGAGGGCATTGGCCTAACGGTCCTCTTTCTGAATGCCCGATCCGACATCTTGCTGCAGCGATATTCCGAGACACGCCGCAGACACCCTTTGTCCCTGCTCACCGAGACCAATCGCGATGACACGGGTGAATCGATGACCCTGATGGAGTGCATCGAACATGAACGCGAGATTCTGGCGCCCCTGCAGCACTTGGGTATCCCGGTCGATACCAGCGACCTTCGGTCCTCTGCCCTGAGAACTTGGCTTCGGGCCTTTCTCAAACTCGACACATCGAGTCTGGTGTTGCTCTTTCAATCCTTTGCCTTCAAGGCCGGCATCCCACTGGATGCAGACTTGGTTTTTGACCTGCGATGCCTGCCGAATCCTCACTACGTCAATGAGCTCAAGGCTCTAACCGGCAAGGACCCAGCGGTCGTCAGCTATCTGGCGGGGCATGCCCAGGTGGGTGCCATGGTGAAGGACATCGGTGACTACCTGGAGAAGTGGCTGCCCTGCTATGTCCAAGAACAGCGGAGCTATCTGACAGTAGCCCTGGGCTGCACTGGCGGACAGCATCGATCGGTCTATGGGGCTGAACAACTGGCCGAGCGATTTGCCGAGAACTGGCCTGTCATGGTTCGCCACCGGTCTCTGATTCAGCGCGGCCTGAGTTAATCCAAGACCTCGCGGTTCAATTCGCGTGTGGCCTGAACAATCGCCTGACGGACCGGCTTGGGCAGCCCCATCTCCAAAGCCTTTCGCCAGTCAAACCATTCGACAGGCTGGCCTTGGATGCGCCTAGGCCGTCGTCCAAGGCAAGGCTTCAAGACCACGCCGATCTGAAGCCGGTAATGGGTAAAGTCATGGGTGATCTGTTGATCACAGTTGGGCAGCTGATGCTGCAGATCTGATGGGTCCAAGGACTGAGCCGGCAGTACCCAGAGTCCGCCCCAGAGTCCTTGACCAGGGTTCTGAACCAATGCGATTGAATTCTCATGCTGTGCCAAGGTCCACAGGCTGGCGCGAACTGGACGAGCCTTGCGAACCGCGGGCTTTGGGTAGGCCTCGACGAGTCCTTGCCGATGTGCCTGACAATCAGCCTGCACCGGGCAGGCCGAACAGTTGGGCTGCCTGGGCGAACAGACGGTTGCCCCCAGGTCCATGATGGCCTGGGTGTAGGCCGGCATGTCGGCCGATTGCCTGGGGACCAAGGACTGGGCTATGGGCCACAAGGCCTTGGTGAGGGCCGGACTATTCCAAGGCTCAGGCCGCAGGCCATGCCGAGCCAACACGCGTTTGACATTGCCATCCAGAATCGCGACCCGCTCCCGGTGGACCACCGAGGCAATCGCTGCTGCAGTCGATGGGCCCACCCCAGGGAGCTCGGACCAGGCCTGGGCCGTCTGAGGGAAACCGCCCGCTGCCACCACCAGCCGAGCAGCCGCATGAAGGTTGCGAGCCCGCGCGTAGTAGCCCAGGCCACTCCAGACCGCCAAGACCTGATCCAGGTCTGCTGCAGCCAAGGCGTCTACGGTCGGGAATCTAGCGACGAACCGTTGGTAGTAGGACAAGGCGTTCATCAGCTGGGTCTGCTGCAGCATGATTTCCGAGAGCCAGACCGCATAAGGGTCCGCTGACTCTCCCTGAGGCGGTTGCCAAGGGAGTCCTCGGCGGCCATGCACGCGAGCCCAGGCCAGCAGACGCTGCGCAAAAGACCTAGCCACGTTGACAGTTGGGGCAGAAGAAAGTGGCCCGCTGCGCCTGGACCAGACGCCGAATGACCTGGCCACAGGCCAGGCAGGGGAGCCCCTCGCGACCATAGACCTGGTGGGCCTGGCCATACCGACCCGGCTGGCCATCGGCACCATGAAAATCTCTCAGGGTGCTGCCCCCCTGATCAATCGCCTCTTGTAAGACCTGAGCAATCGTCTGGGCGAGTCGGTCCATCTTTTGGCGGCTGATGCGCCCAGCGGCCCGACGCGGCGAGATGCCCGCGCGATAGAGGGCCTCGCTGGCGTAGATGTTGCCCACCCCCACCACCACATCGCCGCGCATCAGCCAGACCTTGATGGCCTGCCGAACTCCGCGGGCAGCTTGGAACAGGGCGCCGCCATGACAATCGGCCGATAACGGCTCCAGGCCGCTGGCTGCGTGACCCAGCCAGTCTGCCGGCAGCTGGGCCAGACCCGCCTCTGGACTGCCCTCAAACCCAGTCGGCTTGACCAACAAGCGCACATCGCCGAATCGCCGGGGGTCGTTGAGCACCAACTCGCCCGTCTGAAAACGCCAGGCCACATGGTCGTGTCCTGCCAAAACCCGGTCTTGCGAAACACCAACGCCTCGCCATTGCAGGACACCTGACATGCCCAGGTGAACCGACATGAGATGACGCTCGAAGACAAAGATGAGCTGCTTGGCCCGCCTGGCGATGGTCTGCAGCCGCTGGTGCCTTAGTGGTTGGAGCACGGCAGCAGACCCCTTGAACGATCGCAGGGCCTTGCCACTGGTGCGGACAGATTCCAAGACCAGCCCAGGCAAGACGGGCATGAGCCCCAGCCTGGTGACCTCGACTTCGGGTAGTTCGGGCATAGATGAGATAGAACAAAAAAACTGAGTTACTGTTGAGCGTGATGATGCCTCTAAAACTAGGTCTGCTCACGATTGGTCTGACCATTGGCCTGCTGCCGTTGCAGCCTGGACAGGCCGCCCCTCAGACGCGTGCAGAAACAGAGCCACAGCTGATTTTTCAGATTCTGGCCAGCGAATTGGCCCTGCAACAGGGCCATGTCGCCGCGGCCGCTGCCACCTACCTTGGGGTAGCAGAACAGACCCGTGATGCGGCTGCGGCAGAACGGGCTACACAGCTGGCGCTGGCCCTACGGGCCCCGGCACAAGCCCTGGCAGCCGCCAAAATCTGGCTGGAGGTCAAGCCCAACGAGCCCAATGCGCAAGAGACGGTCGATGTGCTGTCCTTGCTGCTAGGGTTTGATCATGACTTGAGTGACAGTCTGCTAAAACGGCGACAGGCAATGGCCAGTTCCGAACAGCTGGATGGCTTTTATGAGCGCCTCTCCAACCTGCTCATTCGAAGCCAAGACCCCAGACGGGCTCTGAGCATTCTGAGCCGAGTGTCGGCCCAAGAGCCTCACCATACCAAGCTGCTTTACGCCAAGGCCATGCTCCACGAGAAATTAAAAGAGCATGCCCAGGCCGAGCAGGCCCTGCGAACCCTGATCAGCCGCACCCCAGGCGATGCTCATGCCCTCAACGCCCTGGGCTACAGCCTAGCGGATCGAAACCAGTCCCTGCAAGAGGCCAGAGCCTTGCTGGAAAAAGCCCATCAACTCAGGCCGGATGACGCCCACATTTTGGACAGTGTGGGCTGGGTCTACTACCGCCTGGGGCGGTTCGATCAGGCCATCGACTGGCTGCAGAAGGCTTTTGTGCGCATGCCCGATGCCGAGGTGGCGGCCCACCTGGGAGAGGTCTTGTGGAAGTCCAACCGAGCCACAGAAGCCTTTACCATCTGGCGCCACGGCCGCCAGACAGATCCCAATAATCAGTTGCTTCAAGACACGCTCAAGCGATTCGGCATCAGTTTTCCATAGGCCTATGAACAGAAGAACCGCGCTTGGGATCATCGGGGCCCTGGGCCTGATGGGGTCGATGACGGCCTGCAGTGGCCTGCCATTGGCCACAGTGGGCCCCATCCAATATGGCCAGGTCCGCTCGGGACGGTTCTCGCTGTCCGGGCCCGGGCTGAACGAGCCCTTGATTGGACAGTTTGAATGGCGAGCGGCGAGCGGAGCAGCTCTCCAGAGGCTGTGGCTCAGCGATCCCTGGTCGCAGCCACAGGGCAGCCTGATGCTGATGGCTGACGGGTCCGGGCCTTGGGCTGGCTGGCAGCCCCTTGGCCCCAATGACCTGGCGGTTCACCAGGACCAGGCCCTGCAGTGGGCGCGTCAAACGCTTGGCCTTCAGGAGGAGAGCCTGCAGCCCTTGGGGCGTCTGCTGACAGAGTTGGGCGATCAGATGCTCGTCATGGGTCAGCCTCAGCGACTGCAAAGAGTGATCCCGACCCCTCACGGGTCACTCGCCCTGCGATTGTTCATTGAGTCCACACCACCATTGGGCCGCTAAGCCAACCAAGCCTGTGTCCCTCGCCCGCCCACCCTCCTGTAGCCTGCTTGCCCCAGCCAAGCTCAACCTCTTTTTACACGTCGTGGGACGAAGGCCCGATGGCTATCACCAGCTTCAGAGTCTTTTTTGTCTCATTGACTGGGCCGACCGCGTTGAGATGAATACTCGTCATGATGGGCAGATCCAGCGCCTGGGTGACCTGAGCTGGCCGGCTGAGACCGACCTTGGCGTGCGTGCGGCTCACCTTCTGCGCGAGGCGGCCAGGGTCAGGGGCGATCAGGCTGCGGAGACATTGGGTGCGGACTTGCTGATTCACAAGCAGATTCCCAGTGGGGCGGGACTCGGCGGCGGCAGTTCCGACGCCGCAACCGTGCTGATAGGCCTCAACCAGCTCTGGGATTTGCAGTTTTCTCGCCAGGCCCTTGCGGCCATGGGCCTGCAGCTGGGGGCGGATGTGCCCTTTTTTATTCATGGCCAGGCAGCCTTTGTCGAGGGCATCGGTGAGCGCATGCAAAGCCTGGAACCTGCCAGCGAGTGGTTCGTGGTCATGGTGCCCGCCGTGGGTGTGCCCACCGCTCAGATCTTTCGTGATGCGGAATTGACACGGGATACCAAAGCCTTGAGAATCTCGGATCTTTCGAACGCGGCCTCAGCGCCGGTTTGGACCTTCGGCCATAACGACTTAGAGCCTGTGGCCTGTCGACAGTTTTCAGCCGTTCGCGAGGCTCTGCAGACCCTGCAGACCTGCGGTCAGGCGCTGGGTCTGCCTTTGCAGGCCATGCGAATGAGTGGCAGCGGTGGGGCGGTGTTTGCCAGTTGTGCAGACCATGACCAAGCCGACAAACTGGCGTCCAGACTCGCTGCGCAGGCTTTGTCTGAAGGCCAGCAGATTCGTGTGTGCAGGCGGCTGATTCGGCATCCGGCGCATTAGCGGTTACGATATGCACCTGTAGTGATTCGTTGGGGAGTCGCCAAGTTGGTTAAGGCACCGGATTTTGATTCCGGCATACGAGGGTTCGAATCCTTCCTCCCCAGCCCCTAATCCTCAGACGCGCAAGGCTTCGCAGTGCGTCACTTGCAGACACTTAGAACAGGCCATGGCAGAACGTCTCCCCGTAGGTAACGGTTCAACTGACAGCATCATGCTGTTCACGGGAAACGCCAACCCCAAATTGGCTGCAGATGTCGCAAAAAACCTGTCAATCCACATTGGTCGTGCCAAGGTTGCGCGGTTTAGTGACGGTGAGGCCACCGTCGAGATCCTGGAGCATGTGCGGGGCCGAGACGTGTTCATCCTGCAGTCCACCTGTGCACCGGCCAACGATCATCTGATGGAAGTGATGCTAATGGCCGATGCCCTGCGTCGGGCCTCTGCTGCCCGCATTACAGCGGCCATCCCCTACTTTGGTTATGCTCGCCAAGACCGGCGGGTTCGCTCGGCTCGCGTGCCCATTAGCGCCAAAGTGATTGCCAACATGCTGCAGGCGGTTGGGGTAGACCGGGTGCTGACCATGGACCTGCATTCGGACCAGATCCAGGGCTTCTTTGATATTCCGGTGGACAACATCTACGCCGCTCCGATCATTCTGGGTGACGTCTGGAAGCACGATTACAAGAACCTGATGGTGGTCTCGCCGGACGTCGGGGGTGTGGTTCGGGCCCGGGCCTTTGCCAAGGAACTCGATGCCGAGCTGGCCATCATCGACAAACGTCGGCCCAAGGCCAACGTCTCAGAGGTCATGAACATCATTGGTGACGTGTCGGGACGAACCTGCCTGATCATGGATGACATGGTCGACACCGCCGGCACCCTGACCAAGGCAGCCGCAGCCCTCAAGGCACACGGCGCCTCCCGGGTCATCGCTTACTGCACCCATCCAGTCTTGTCAGGGGACGCCATTCACCGCGTCGCCAACAGCGCCCTAGACGAACTGGTGGTCACCGACACCATTCCCCTGTCCGCCGAGGCCATCGCCTGCGGCCGCATTCGGGCCATCACCTGTGCCGGCCTAATTGGCGAGACCATCATTCGGATCGCCAAGTCGGACTCGGTCAGCTCTCTGTTCCTGGAGTAGCCAGAAAGTCCTGCAGCCCGCCCGGGACCTGCCTTCAGACGCCATTTGTGCTAGAGTTGCGGGCTAACCTTTAGGCTGGTCGCGGCTTAGAGGCCCATTCATCTATTTTTTGCGGAGTGCGCTATGAAGTTTTCCACCACCAAAGTGGTCGCCACCCGCCGTTCGACACAGGGTTCGAGTGCGAGCCGCTTCCTGCGTCGCAATGGCAAACTGCCAGGCATTGTCTATGGCGGTAAAGGTGAGGCCGTGTCCATCGAGATGGACCACAACCCAATTCTGCTGGCCCTGAAGGTTGAGTCTTTCCACTCATCCATTCTGGATCTAGAAGTCGACGGCAAGTCCGAGCAGGTGCTGCTGCGCGACTTCCAGATGCACGCCTACAAGCCCCTGGTTCTGCACATCGATTTTCAGCGCGTTGACGCCAACACGGCCCTGCACACCAAGGTGCCCCTGCACTTTGTTGGTCAAGAGT
This sequence comes from Pseudomonadota bacterium, assembly GCA_041171045.1. GTDB lineage: Bacteria > Pseudomonadota > Gammaproteobacteria > Burkholderiales > Burkholderiaceae_A > Hahnella. The sequence continues at coordinate 1,965 of JBEDMQ010000135.1, read as the reverse complement.
CTTGCCCCGCCGTCAAGCTTGATGGCGCCGTGATCAACCACGTACTCAACGAAGTCGAAGTGAGTTGCCTGCCCAAAGACCTGCCCAGCTTCATCGAAGTGGACTTGTCTGGCCTGACCATTGGTCATTCCATTCACATCAACGACATCAAGCTGCCAGCCGGCGTAACCATCGTGCTGCACGGTCAGGACAACCCTGTGGTGGCCACCGCCGCCAAGGTGGGTGGCTCAGCTGCTGACGATGCTCCTCCGGCAGCTGCAGCCCCCGCGGCCCCGGCAGCCTAAAACCGGGTGGCCTGACCGGGCCCGTTCATGATGACGGGCTCCATCTCTTAAGCCACCTGAATGGGCTCATGATGCAGACATGTCTTACATGTTTGTCTCGTGGGCCCAAATTTTTTAAGGTCTCTCGGCCACAATAAAGCATGCCCATTCGCGCGATCATCGGCCTGGGGAATCCAGGCCCTCAATACGAGGCCACTCGCCACAACGTGGGCTTTTGGCTGGTCGATGCCCTTGCGCGCCAGCAGGCCTGCAGCTGGCAGCGTGAGCAGAAATTTCAGGCCGAGGTGACCAAACCGGCTTCGGGTCCCGCAGCCGGCTGCTGGCTGGTCAAGCCGCAGACCTTTATGAACCGCTCTGGACTGACTACTGCGGCCCTGGCTCAGTTCTATCGGCTCGCGCCAGAGGAGCTGCTGGTGGTCCACGACGAGTTAGACATTGCCCCGGGCGAGATTCGACTCAAGCAGGGTGGCGGTCACGGCGGTCACAACGGCGTGCGTGACATTGCCGCCAGCCTGGGTAGCCCGGACTTTTGGCGCCTGCGGCTGGGCATTGGACACCCTCGCACCCTGAACCTGCGGCAGGAGGTTGCTGACTTTGTGCTGCACCGACCCAGCGTCGATGAGACGATTGAGATCGAGCGCGCCCTGGATCGTTGCCTGAAAGAAATCTCTTCATTGATCAGTGGAGACTTTGCCGCTGCCCAACGCGTCTTACACGCACCCAACCCATGATCCAATTCATCACAAGGAACTGACGTGTCACTTCAATGCGGAATCGTTGGACTGCCCAATGTGGGCAAGAGCACCCTGTTTAATGCGCTGACCAAGGCCGGCATCGCTGCTGAGAACTATCCCTTCTGCACCATCGAGCCCAATACCGGCATTGTCGAGCTGCCCGATCCCAGACTGAATCAGTTGGCACAGATTGTCTCGCCCGAGCGCATCCTGCCAGCCACGGTGGAGTTTGTTGACATTGCTGGCCTGGTGGCGGGCGCCTCGAAGGGCGAAGGCCTGGGTAACCAATTCCTGGCCAACATCCGCGAGACCGATGCCATCGTGAATGTGGTTCGCTGCTTTGAGGACGACAACGTCATCCATGTGAATGGCAAGGTGGATCCCCTAGCCGACATTGAAACCATCGAGACCGAATTGGCGCTGGCCGATCTGGCGGGTGTCGACAAGCAGATCGTGAAGGTCCAGAAGCTAGCCCGATCGGGTGACAAAGAAGCTGCCAAGCTCTTGACCGTTTTGGAGAAATGCCAGGCCCAGCTCAACCAGGCCAAGCCCGTCCGCGGCCTTGGGCTAGAGCCGGAAGAGCTCGCTCTGATTCGACCCTTCTTCTTCATCACCGCCAAGCCAGCGATGTTCGTCGCCAACGTCTCGGAGGGGGGCTTTGAGAACAACGCCCACCTGGATCGGCTCCGGGACTATGCGGCAGCCCAAAAGGCCCCCGTTGTCGCGATCTGTGCGGCCATCGAGGCAGAGATCGCCGACATGCCAGATGAGGACAAGGCCGTGTTTCTATCCGATATGGGGATGGAAGAACCTGGCCTGAACCGATTGATTCGTGCGGCCTTTGGTCTGCTGGGTCTACAAACCTATTTCACCGCCGGTGTGAAGGAGGTACGAGCCTGGACCGTGCGAATTGGCGCCACGGCACCACAGGCCGCTGGCGTGATTCA
>JBEDMQ010000134.1:0-4875 GCA_041171045.1 Pseudomonadota bacterium | reverse complement strand
GGGCCGGCGAGGACACGCCCTCGCCCAGCGTTCAGACCATGGCCTACCTGTTGATGGGCAATCTGGGTGGCGTGCTGGTGGGCTACTTGGCCTTGCGTTTTGGACTGCTGGCTCTTCGGGGGCGGTCCGCTACCTAGCGAACCGGAGCCCCAGATCTCAAGACCAGTCTGTGTCTATTTCGAGGTGGGCATGACAAACTCTGCCCCCTTGGCAATGCTCTCGGGCCAGCGCTGCATGATGGATTTCTGTTTGGTGTAGAACCGCACGCCCTCTTCGCCGTAGGCATGCATGTCACCAAAGAGAGAGCGCTTCCAGCCCCCAAAGCCATGCCAGGCCATGGGCACAGGAATGGGCACGTTGATGCCCACCATGCCCACCTGAATGCGCCGGGCGAATTCACGGGCGATGTTGCCGTCACGTGTAAAGCAGCTGGTGCCGTTACCAAACTCGTGGGCGTTGATGAGATCGACGGCCTGAGCGAAGTCTTTGACGTGCACGCAGGACAGCACGGGGCCAAAGATTTCTTCTTTGTAGATCTTCATGTCGGGGGTGACTTGGTCAAACAGGCTGCCACCCATCCAGAAGCCTCTTTCGCAGCCAGTGCCGGTCTGCTTAGAATCGAACTGTCGACCGTCCACCAAAAGTTTGGCACCTTCTTCGACACCCGCCTGGATGTAGCCGGTAATCCGATCATGAGCCGCCTTTGTGACAATGGGCCCCATCTCCGCCGCCAGGTTCATGCCATCGAGAACCTTCAGCGACTTGGTGCGCTCCACCAGCTTGGGCATGACCTTCTGGCCCACATCACCGACCATGACGGCCACGGAGATCGCCATGCAGCGCTCACCGGCTGAGCCATAGGCCGCGCCAATCAGGGCGTCGACGACTTGATCCACGTCTGCATCGGGCATGACCACCATGTGATTCTTCGCACCACCGAGCGCCTGCACCCGCTTGCCGTGGTGAGCACCGGTCTCGTAAATGTAATTGGCAATTGGCGTGGATCCGACAAAGCTGATGGCCTTGACATCGGGGTGATCCAACAGCGCATCGACCGCCTCTTTGTCGCCCTGAACGACGTTGAAGACGCCATCTGGCAGACCGGCCTCTTTCAGTAACTCAGCCTGCAGCAGGCTGGGGCTTGGGTCGATGGGGCTGGGCTTGAGCACAAAAGTGTTGCCGCAGGCGATGGCCACGGGGTACATCCACATGGGCACCATGACGGGGAAATTGAATGGGGTGATACCCGCGACAACACCAAGGGGCTGGCGCATGGTCCAGTTGTCGATGTTGGTGGAGACTTGTTCGGTGTAGTCGCCTTTGAGCAACTGTGGAATGCCGGTGGCAAATTCAACGATCTCGATGCCTCGGGTGACCTCACCCTGGGCGTCTGTAAAGACCTTGCCATGTTCTGCGGTAATGGACTTGGCCAGCTCATCACGGTGCTGGTTCAGCAGGTCCAGAAACTTAAACATGATCCGAGCCCGGCGCAGCGGCGGCACCTGCGACCAACTGGCAAAAGCCTCTTGGGCGTTGGCTACTGCCTTGGCGACGTCATTGCGCGAGGCCAGTTGGACCCGGCCGGTCACCTGACCCGTAGCGGGATTGGTAATGTCTTGGAAACGCTGGCTGGCACCGGAGACTGATGCACCGTTGATGTATTGGAGGATTTGATTCATGGCCGACTCGCGAGGCTTGATTTAGGCGTTGAAGAGAAAGTCTTCAATAATAAACAACCAGACCCATGAAAACCCGATGGGAAAACCCTTGAACCTATGCCGATGACCGATTTTCTAGCGCACCTCTCCTCATGGGCGGGTGTAGTGGGCATGGGACTTCTGGCCGTCGAATGCCTGCTATCCGGCCGTTTTTCCTGGTTCACTGGCCGTTGGTCGATTGACGGCGTCATGCGGCTTCACCAGATGGTAGGCCGGGTGGTGTTGATCCTGTTCATGGCGCATCCCCTCTTTTATTTTCTGGGTGACATCCGCATGTCGGGCAGTGGGCTCGGTCTGGGGTTTCTGGCCCTCTTCGCGCTGATTGCGGTGGTGGTCATGGCCCTCTCGCGCGATGAGCTACCCATGCGCTATGAGGCCTGGCGACGCTCGCACGGTCTTTTGGCGATCGGTGCTTTGGGGCTGGGCCTGGCCCATGCCCAGTCAGGCGGTTGGCTTGGCCAGACCATCCCAGCTGTGCAGTGGGCTTTGGTGGCCTTCACGGCTGTCGGTCTGCTGGCCTTGGCCTGGATCTATGTCGTCCGCCCCTGGGTCCTGCGACGGCGCCCCTTCCGGGTGATTGGCCTAGAAGAGGTTGCAGACCGAACTTGGCGTCTTCGTCTCCAGCAGGTGAGCGGCGCCCCCTTCAATTATCAGGCCGGCCAGTTCGTCTGGATCAAGACCGACTCGGCCTTTGGACTGCATGACCATCCCTTTTCGATCGCGTCGGTGCCAGCGCGGTCAGGCTCACAGCTAGGACCAGTGGTGCTGACGTTTTTGATCAAGGCGGTCGGCGACTTCACCAAGTCTTTGGGACAGCACTGCTCGCCAGGGCGAACCGTGTACCTGGATGGACCGTATGGAACGTTTGGGCGTGGTCTGGTCGACACCCCCCGCCTGCTGCTGGTCGCTGGGGGTATAGGCTTGGCGCCTTTGCTGTCGGTCTTGCAGGCCCGTCGCGATTGGGTGACAGCGTATGGAGGCCAGTTGGTGACGCAGCTGGTGATCGGCCACCGCCATCCAGGGCAATTTTTCTCGAATGATGAACTCACCGACATACCTGGCCTTGGGCTAAGGGTGGATTGTCTGGTGTCTGAACCCACTGCCGACTGGACTGGCCGGGTGGGTCAGACCGATGCCCAGGGCCTTGGCCCGCTGTTGCCGCAGGACCCAGCTGGCTGGCAGGTGTTGGTTTGTGGACCACCACCGATGATGCAGACTGTTCAGGCTGCATTGACGAAGCATGGCTTCAAGCCTAACCAGATTCACATGGAAACTTTTAAAACCTAGGAGTACTGCATGAGCACCACGCGACAGATCGTCTCAACCCCAGATGCACCAGCGGCCATTGGCACCTACTCACAGGCGGTCAAGGTGGGTCAGACCGTTTGGCTGTCGGGACAAATTCCCTTGGACCCTGTCACCATGACCTTGGTGGGCGATGATTCCCCCGAGGGCGTGGTGCAGCAGATCCATCAGGCCTTTAAAAATCTCGCAGCAGTGGCCCATGCCGCTGGCGGTAGCCTCAATGATGTGGTGAAGGTCAATCTCTTTCTGACCGACTTGGCGCACTTTGCCAAGGTCAACGAGATCATGGCCCAGTATTTTGATCAGCCCTATCCAGCCCGTGCGGCAGTTGGGGTGGCCAGCCTGCCTCGTGGAGCAGTCTTTGAGGCCGAAGCGGTCATGGTGATCGCCTAAGCATGCCGGCCGCAGCGACGGTCAAGTCCCGTCCGCTGCCAGCCGGACTGGTCAAGCTCGGGCTGTTCAGACCGATCGACCGCGTGCTGCATTTTCCGCTGCGTTACGAAGACGAGTCGCAGGTCGTTCCACTGGGTGCCGTGCTGCCTGGGCAGACGGTTCAGTGTCAGGTCAAGGTGCTAGCAGCCCAGGTGGTCTTTAAGCCCCGTCGTATGCTGGTGGTGTTGGTTCAGGATGACCTCACCCAGGCGGGTCTTCGTTTTATCTATTTCAACGAGTCCCTGCGTCAACGATTTGTGCCAGGCGAACAGTTGCGATTCATCGGTCAGGCCCGTCGGGCTCCCAATGGGTTGGAATTTATTCACCCCAAGATTCGTTGGGGTTGGCTGGAGCCCGACCAACCGGTCAGTCCAACCCTGGTCTCGATCTATCCCACTACCCAGGGCCTCACGCAGCCAGTTATCGCCCGACACATTGCCCAGGCGCTGGCCAGTGCCATGCCGGCCGAGTGGCTGGATCAGCAGACTTTACAGACGCTGGGGCTACCGGATTTGCCCACGGCCATTGAGACGCTTCACAGACCACCGATTCATGCCCATGGGCCAGCCGAGTTAGAGCCGTGTTGGCGGCGGATTCGGCTCGACGAGTTGGTGGCCCAGCAGATCGCACTGCGTCGTGCTAGGGCCCGTCGGGCTGTTCGGCAGGCCCCCGCTTTGGTCGACCAGCAGGGTGTGTGCGACCGCCTGCTGGCTGCCTTGCCGTTTCAGTTGACGGGCGCCCAGCAGCGGGCCTGGCAGCAGGTGAGCCAAGACTTGGCCCAGTCTCGTCCAGCCCATCGCCTGATCCAAGGCGATGTGGGCAGCGGCAAGACGGTGGTGGCCGTTCTGGCCGCAGCCCAGGCCGTCGGGGCTGGCTGGCAGGCGGCCCTGATGGCCCCCACCGAGATCCTGGCCCAGCAACTTTTTCAAAAGGCGCGTGACTGGTTGAGCCCACTGGGGATTACCGTTCTGCTGCTCAAAGGGGGCATGCCAGCGGCTGCGCGTCGGGAGGCCCTGTCTCAGATCAGTGAGGGTCAGGCCCAGGTGGTGGTGGGTACGCATGCCCTGATTCAAAAGTCAGTGAACTTTCACAGGCTGGGGCTGGCTCTGGTCGACGAGCAGCATCGATTCGGCGTAGGCCAGAGACTGGCCTTGCGCGAGACCGTCGATGGTCTGGTCTCGCACACCATTGGCATGTCGGCCACACCCATTCCCAGAAGCCTGGCCATGACCTTTCTGGCCGATCTGGATGTGTCGGTGATCGATGAACGTCCGCCAGGCCGCACGCCCATTCGGACTCGACTGATGGCCATGTCCAAGCGAGAGGAATTGGCGCAGCGTCTGCTGCACTACATTGACACTCAGGATGGGCAGGCCTACTGGGTCTGCCCGGTCATCGAGGAGCAGCAGGACGCCGAGCG
>JBEDMQ010000133.1:0-5356 GCA_041171045.1 Pseudomonadota bacterium | reverse complement strand
GGCCCAGCCCTTTAGAATCGAGGCATGTCTGCCTCCAATATTGCGGCTCTGGTCGAGAGCCTAAACCCACCTCAGCAAGCCGCTGTCACCCTTCCCAAAGAGCCCGCCCTGATTCTGGCGGGGGCTGGCAGCGGCAAGACCAGGGTCCTGACCACCCGCATTGCCTGGCTGATTTCCACCGGTCAGGTCAGCCCCTATGGCTTGTTGGCGGTCACTTTTACCAACAAGGCGGCCCGGGAGATGCTGGCCAGGCTGAGCGCCATGCTGCCGGTCAACCTCAAGGGTATGTGGGTCGGCACTTTTCATGGTCTCTGTAACCGCCTGTTGCGGGCCCACCATCGCGAGGCGGCCTTGCCCGCGACTTTTCAGATTCTGGACTCGCAAGACCAGCTGGCATCGATCAAGCGGCTCATGAAGGCCATGGGTGTGGACGATGAAAAATACCCGCCGCGTCAGGTGCAGTCGTTTATCAACAGCGCCAAGGAGCAGGGCCTGCGTCCCTCGGCCGTTGATGACAGCGATGGCTACAACAAGAAGTTTGTGGCGATCTATCAGGCCTATGACGAGCAGTGTCAACGCGAGGGTGTGGTGGATTTTGGCGAGCTGCTCTTGCGCAGTGTGGAGCTACTCTCTCGCAACACCGCCCTGCGGGATCACTATCGACAGCGGTTTTCCCATGTGTTGATTGATGAGTTTCAGGACACCAATCCCCTGCAGTACCAGTGGCTCAAGCAGCTCAGCACGGCCCAGACCGGTGTGTTTGCCGTCGGCGACGATGACCAGAGCATCTATGCCTTCCGGGGGGCGGACGTGGCGAATATGAAGCGCTTCGAGTCCGAGTTTGGCGTGCAGCATCTGGTCAAGCTCGAGCAGAACTACCGCTCACACGGCCACATCCTGGATGCGGCCAACGCCCTGATTCGAAACAACACCGATCGGCTGGGTAAGAACCTCTGGACCGATGCGGGCGTTGGGGAGCCTCTGCGTGTCATGGAGACGGCCAGCGATTTACTCGAGGCCCATTGGCTGGTTGAAGAGATCAAGACCCTGGTGAACGAGGGCAGCCTTCGCAGCGAGATTGCCGTGCTCTATCGCAGCAATGCCCAGTCTCGCGTGATTGAGCAGACGCTCTTTAACGCTGGCATTCCCTACAAGGTCTACGGGGGCCTTCGATTCTTCGAGCGAGCCGAGATCAAGCACGCCCTGGCCTACCTGCGCTTAATGGAGAATCCGCACGAGGACACCGCCTTCCTGCGGGTGGTGAATTTTCCAACCCGCGGCATTGGTGCAAGAAGCATTGAGCAGTTGAGCGATCTGGCCAAGGCTCATGGCACCAGCCTGTACGCCGCCTCCGTGCATCTAGAGGGCAAGGCCGGTGTCTCGGTCCGTGGCTTTGTTCAGATGATTGAGTCTTTGCGGTTCGAGACCCAGGGGGCGCCCCTGAAAGACTTGGTTGAGCTGATGCTCGAGCGCTCTGGGCTGGTTCGTCATTTCGAGACCGAGCGAGAGGGACGCGAACGCGTTGAGAACCTGCTGGAATTGGTGAACGCGGCGGCAGCCTTTGGATACGAGGAGGGCCTAGACCCGAACCTACCAGCCAACCTAGGCGTGAGCATGCCCGTGGATGCGGGACAGCCCGGACAGGTGGTACAGGCCATTGCCCAGGCCGACGGTGTCGTCTTGGATTCGGGTGATGCGGTAGTACCACTGGCCAGTCCTCTGTCGATGTTCCTGAGTCACGCATCCCTTGAGGCCGGTGACAACCAGGCAGCCGAGGGACAAGATGCCGTTCAGCTCATGACCATTCACTCGGCCAAGGGGCTGGAGTTCAACACGGTCTTCATCACTGGTCTGGAAGAGGGCCTCTTTCCCCACGAGAACAGCGCCGCTGAACTCGATGGCCTGTCCGAGGAGCGACGGCTAATGTATGTGGCCATCACACGAGCCCGTAGGCGGCTGTATCTGTCGATGTCCCAGACCCGCATGCTGCATGGCCAGACTCGCTACAACATGCGTTCACGCTTTTTAGAGGAACTCCCAGAGGGGGCCTTGAAGTGGCTGACGCCTAGACTGGGCAAGCCCGCTGGTTCGGGAATGGGCGGTGGCGCAAGTGGCTATGGTGGCTATGGTGGAACGGGTGGTGGATCGGGCTCGGCCTATGGTGGTTATGGCAGTGGCTCCAAAAGTCGCGGATCCAGCTGGGCCGACCAAGACAGCAGCAAGTCCTCTAGGGGTAGCGGCTACGGACGTGGGGCCGATGCCCCCTACATGGGCGGGCCTGCACAGCTGCGGGGTGTGACCCATGACAGTGGGTTTCAGATCGGCCAGGCCGTCCGCCATGCCAAGTTTGGTGATGGCGTGATCACGGCGCTGGAGGGCAGTGGCAGTGACGCGCGGGCTCAGGTCTCGTTTAAGCGGGAGGGCAGCAAATGGCTGGCCCTGTCGGTGGCCAAACTCGATCGGATCTAGTCGGCCTGGCGCTCTTCGAAGATGTCTCGGGTGCTGGCGTAAAACGAGCCATGGCCGATGGCCATGAGCAGCAGCGAGACTGGCATGATCACCAGCAAGACCATTTGTGGATTGCCGCCCAGAGCGCCAATGCCCAGTGAGATCAATAGGCTGACCGCAATGATCAGCAGCAGCCAGGCCAGGCCATAACGCAGGAAGGCTCCGCGGTTGAGCCAGACCGAGACCCAGGAGTAGAAGATGGCCTTGGGCACCGACAGGCCTCGCCAGACAATCAACTGGGGTGCAAACCAGAACGCCATCATGACGGGGATGTAGGCGAGGAATCCTACGATCAGCCCCCAGGGCAACTCTCGTTGCAGGGTCAGCAGGTCTTCTTCTGTAGCGCCCTTTTCAACCATGGAGAGCAGTTCACCACCACCGACCAAAGAAGCCAGCAGCAGGACGGCCGCCAGCGCGAGGGTGTAGGCCCCGCCGAGTTGGAGCAGGGTTCTGGCCTGACCATTTCGAAAACCAGAGATCAGCATGGTCGGCGTGGCTGCCTCTTTGCGGTCGATCGCACGGGCCAGGTTGATGAAGCCAAAGCTCAGACCAGGCGAGAGCAGCAGCGGCACGATGATGCCCACCAGGGGCAGGCTGCCGATGAGCACCAATCCAACCCAGTAGGCCATGAGGGTTAAAAACCAGATCAGGGGTTGGCGGTGAAACAGTGAAAAGCCTTCTATGAGCCAGGATTGGCCGACTTTGGCAGTCACCAGGTGGGGGCGATCGAGCATCTTCATAGGATTAGGACTGCATTTCTGAGCGGCGGTTTCGCAGAATGCGCTCGAAGTGGGTCGGATCCTTTGGCTTGAGCATGCTGGCCTGTCGCGGTAGGTGCCAGTCGTAGAGTCGGGAGATCCAAAACCGCAGGGCCGCAGCCCGCAGTTGCATGGGCAGGGCCTGTGCCTCCAGGACGGATAGGGGTCTGACGCTCTCGTAGCCGGTCAGCAGGGCCTGGTAGCGGGCTTGATCCCAGCATCCTGAGTCGGCCGGGGAGTGGTCAATGCACCAGTCATTCAGAGTGACGGCCAGGTCAAAGACCAAGGTGTCTACCCCAGCGAAGTAGAAGTCGATAAAGCCACCCAGGATGGGCTGATCAGGACTGCCATCAAACAGCACGTTGTCTCGAAAGAGGTCCGCATGGACGGCTCCACGCGGCAATGGCTGCGCCAGCGGTGTCGCAGCAAAGTTGATCTGCGCTTGAAGCTCTTGGGCCAGCAAGGCCTGGTCTGCCTCTGACAGGTGAGGCATGACAATGGGTGCGGTCTCTTGCCACCAAGACAGGCCACGCAGATTGGGCTGCTGGCCTTTGAAGTCGGCTACTGCCAGGTGGGCCTGGGCGAGTGTCCGGCCGACCAGTCGGCAGTGGTCAACGGTGGGCAGGTGGACATCCTGTCCGGAGAGTCGCGTGCAAAGGGCTGCTGGCTTGTGCTCACAGATGGTGAACAAGGCGCCCGCCTTGGTCGGCATTGGACTGGCACAGGCCACGCCCTTGCTGGCCAGGTGGTGCATCAGGTCCAGGTAGAAGGGCAGTTGATCGGACGTGAGCTTCTCGAAGAGGGTCAGAACGTACCGACCCTGGCTGGTGGTGACGAAGTAGTTGGTGTTTTCAATGCCGGAGGCGATGCCCTGGTGGTCTACCAGGCTGCCCAGGTTGTACTGAGAGAGAAGAGCCTGCAGGGCAGGCTCAGAGACGGGGGTGAAAACGGCCATGGGCCGTAGTGTATCGTCCCCCGCCTCGGGGCTTTGCGCCTGGGCGGCCTTATTTGTTCAGGCGCTTGATCAGGCTGGAGGTGTCCCAGCGACCGCCACCCATGGACTGTACGTCTGCGTAGAACTGGTCCACCAGCGCTGTCACCGGCAGTTTGGCGCCGTTGGTCTTGGATTCCTCCAGACACAGGCCCAGGTCCTTGCGCATCCAGTCCACGGCAAAGCCAAAGTCGAACTTGTCGTCGACCATGGTGGTGCCACGGTTGTCCATCTGCCAGGATTGGGCGGCGCCCTTGCCAATTACCTCGAGCACCAACTTCATGTCGATGCCAGCCTTTTGGCCAAAGGCGATGCCTTCAGACAGGCCTTGCACCAAGCCTGCGATGCAGATCTGGTTGACCATCTTGGCCAGCTGACCGGCGCCGCTCTCACCGATCCGGGTGAAGGCCCGAGAAAAGGCCATGGCCACTGGCTTGGCCTGGTCGAATCGGGCCTGATCGCCACCGACCATGACGGTGAGCAGGCCGTTGACGGCACCAGCCTGGCCACCTGAGACAGGGGCATCCAGAAAGGTCAGGCCGTGTTTCTGGGCTTGCGCGGCGAGTTCGCGCGCGATCTTGGCCGAGGCCGTGGTGTGGTCGACAAACAGGGCCCCTTTTTTCATGCCGGCAAAGGCGCCGTTGTCCCCCAGCACGACGCTGGCGAGGTCTTGGTCGTTGCCTACGCAACAGAAGACGATGTCGGCATCCTGGGCCGCTGCTTTGGGCGTGTCGGCAGACTTACCACCGAATTCAGCCACCCAGGCCTGGGCCTTGGCTGCTGAGCGGTTGTAGACGGTCACTTGATGACCGGCTTTGGCCAGGTGGCCGGCCATGGGAAAGCCCATGACGCCCAAGCCCAGGAAGGCAACACGGGTCGAGGGGCTGGATTCGTAGGTTTTGGCGTTGATACTGGCCACGGTGGATGCTCCGTTTGTCGTTGAGAAGGGTTCCCATTATTAGGCCCAATCCTCAGTCGGCAAATTCAGGAAATCCCGCCCGTTCCATTAAACTGGTGGTCTTATGAAACCGTCCAGCCCATCCTCTTCGGCCACCGGCTCAGTTATGTCGGTCGGCGAGATTCGCCAGAAGTTCCTCGA
>JBEDMQ010000132.1:0-17745 GCA_041171045.1 Pseudomonadota bacterium | reverse complement strand
ACCTGACCAAGGTCTGGCAGAAATTCAACGAGCACCGTTTTGACAACATTTGGCTAAAGACCAAGACGGTGTCGGCCGAGGCCAAGAAAGACGGCATCTATGTGGGCTTTGAAGGAGAGGCAGCCCCCAAGGAGCCGCAGAAATACGATCTGGTGCTGCAGGCCGTTGGTCGTCGGCCCAATGGCAAGGCCATCGGCGCTGAAGCCGCAGGCCTGCCGGTCGATGAGCGTGGATTCCTTGCCGTCGACAGCCAGATGAGAACGGCTCAGGGCCACATCTTTGCCATCGGGGACATCGTTGGCCAGCCCATGCTGGCCCATAAGGCAGTCCATGAGGGCCATGTGGCGGCAGAAGCTGCTGCAGGGCACAAGGCGCACTTCGATGCCCATGTCATTCCATCCGTGGCCTACACAGATCCGGAGGTGGCTTGGGTGGGCCTGACCGAGGACGAGGCCAAGGCCAAGGGCCTGCCTGTCCAAAAGGCCGTGTTCCCCTGGGCGGCCTCTGGACGAGCCATCGCCAATGGTCGTGACGAGGGATTTACCAAGTTACTGGTTGACCCCAATACCCATCGAGTGGTGGGCGGTGGCATCGTAGGAACCCATGCAGGCGACATGATTGGCGAATTCGCCCTGGCCATCGAGATGGGCTGTACGCCAGACGACATTGCCAAGACTATTCACCCGCATCCGACCCTTGGAGAGTCCATCGGCATGGTGGCCGAAGTCTTCGAAGGGTCCTGTACAGACCTCCCTCCGGCGAAGCGACGTTAAGTCTCCTCCTTCACCGGTCTTATGCCAGTCCGTCCACAGGCGGGCTGGCTTTTTTTTGCCTAGAGTTTGGGCAGTGCTGCTCTGGCCTTTTGGGCTTGGGCCTTCACTTGTTCCGGTGCGGTCCCACCGAGGTGATTTCTTGCGTTCAGTGAGCCCTCTAGCGTCAAGACCTGGTGTACATCGGCCTCGACCAGCGGACTAAAGGCCTTGAGCTCCTCCAGGCTTAGGTCTTCTAAGCCGCATGTCTTCTCGACGGCTGCGCGAACCGCATGGGCCACGGCCTCGTGTGCATCGCGAAACGGCAGGCCTTTTTTGACCAGGTAGTCGGCCAAGTCGGTGGCGGTTGCATAACCCTCGAGGGCGGCCTGACGCATGGCCTTGGGCTGGGGCTGCATGCCCTCGATCATCTCGGCAAAGGCTCGCAGGGTGTCCAAGACCGTGTCCGCTGTATCGAACAGCGGCTCTTTGTCTTCCTGGTTGTCCTTGTTATAGGCCAGCGGCTGGCCCTTCATGAGGGTCAGTAGGCCCATGAGGTGCCCATAGACCCGCCCAGTCTTGCCTCGGGCCAACTCGGGGACGTCGGGGTTTTTCTTCTGCGGCATGATCGACGAGCCGGTACAGAAGCGATCCGGCAGCACGACAAAGCCATACCGAGAGGTCATCCACAGGATGAGCTCCTCAGACAGGCGCGAGATGTGCATCATGATTAGCGAGGCCGCGTGGGTGAACTCGATCGCAAAGTCCCGATCGCTGACCGCATCCAGAGAGTTCTCACAGACGCCCTCGAATCCAAGGGTCTTGGCCACCATCTCTCGGTCGATGGGAAAGGAGCTGCCTGCCAGAGCCGCAGCCCCTAGCGGCAGGCGGTTGACCCGCTTGCGGGCATCGACCAGGCGCTCATCATCGCGAGCGAACATGGCTGCGTAGGCCAGCAGGTGATGGCCAAAGCTGATGGGCTGGGCAACCTGTAGGTGGGTGAAGCCGGGCATGATGGTCTCGGTGTGCTGCTCAGCCTGGTTGATCAGTGCCAAGCGGACCTGGGCCAGCGCCTTGCGAATCTCATCGATGGTGGCCCGCAGCCACAGTCGAATGTCGGTGGCGACTTGATCGTTGCGAGACCGTGCGGTGTGCAGACGTTTGCCAGCATCGCCAATCAGGTCGGTCAGTCGTTTCTCAATGTTCAGGTGAACATCCTCCAAGGCGATGGACCACTGGAACTGCCCGGACTCAATCTCCTGCCGAATCTGGTCCATGCCTTTTTGGATGTCAGCCAGGTCCTTGGCGGACAGCAACCCAACCGAGGCCAGCATGCCCGCGTGGGCCAGTGACCCTTGAATGTCAAACAAGGCCAGACGCTGGTCAAAAGAGACAGAGGCTGTATAGCGCTGAACCAGTTCGGAGACGGGCTCAGAGAAGCGGCCGGACCAGGCTTTGTCTTTTTGATTCAGGGCGTTGCTCATGGGGGTGCCTTTTTCTATCAGAGGTTTTTTTGGCGCTCCTATACACTGCGCACTATGTGGATTATTGCATCGCGTGAGAGTCGCCTGGCCATGTGGCAGGCCGAACATGTAAGGGACCTGCTGGCGGCGTCCTCGGGTCAGCCCGTTTCGATTCTGGGAATGACCACCCGGGGCGACCAGATTCTGGATCGCAGCCTCTCCAAAGTGGGCGGCAAGGGCCTGTTTGTCAAAGAACTGGAGACGGCCCTGGCCGAGGGACGGGCCCACCTGGCCGTCCATTCGCTCAAAGACGTTCCCATGGTCATGCCTGAAGGATTTGCCCTGCAGGCGGTCATGAAGCGCGAAGACCCGCGGGATGCCTTTGTCTCCAATGACTTCTCCAAGCTAGAGGACCTGCCCGCCGGTGCAGTGGTGGGGACCTCATCGCTGCGTCGAGAGTCTCAGCTTCGGGCGCTCTATCCGCACCTCAAAGTGGTGCCCCTGCGAGGCAACCTGGACACGCGGCTGGGTAAACTCGACAAGGGTGAAATGCAGGCCATCATCCTGGCGGCCGCTGGTCTTAAACGCCTGGGCTTGGCCAACCGCATCGCACAGATCATTGCGCCGGAGGTCATGCTACCGGCCGCTGGGCAGGGGGCCCTGGGCATCGAGATTCGGCAGGACGATCAGCCAAGTGCCAACCTGGTCTCAACCCTCATGCACGAGCAGACCTTTCGAGAAGTCAGCGCGGAGCGTGCAGTTTCGCGTGCCCTTGGGGGGAGCTGCCAGGTGCCGCTGGCCGCCTACTGCGTGACCGATCTCGCGACAGGACAACTCGTTCTTCGGGCCAGGATTGCCATGCCAGATGGGTCCAAGTCTTGCCGCAGTGAGATGTCCGGTGCGGATCCAGAGGCCCTGGGCCTGGCCGTCTCCCACGATCTCATGGGGCAGGGCGCAGCCGATATCATCTCGGCCTTGGCCGAACACTAGACGCGAGAGTCGGTTTGCCCAGTCTGGTGCTCACTCGACCTGGCTGGCCGCATCCGCTGCAGGCCTACACGGTCGAGTTGGCCCAGGGGCTGCAGGCCATTGGGGTAGACCTGTTTTCAGCGCCGCTTCAGCGCTTCGTCTCGCAGCCACTGGCGCCTGCTCTGCGTGAGCAGTGGCTGGCCAGTCTTAAAAAGTCGCAGTCTGAGAGGATCTGGCTGGTCAGCAGCAGCCCGTCAGCTGCCTATGCTTTTGTGCAGCAGCCGGCGCTCTTAAAGGACCTTCAAAAGGTGTTGCGGGATGGCCGCCTGGTGCTCAGTGGGATAGGCCGCGCGTCCATGCTTCCGCTGATCCGTTGGATGGAGGAGAGCGGTGAGACGGCTCCCATCTTTTCACCAGAGGCGCAGACCCTATCGGACGAGGGGGCCAGCGGAAAACTGAGCGTCACCAGTGCTGACGCCAGTGCTTATTTAAGGTGGGTCTCCGACAAGCCGGTGACAGCCGATGCGATGGTGTTGCTAGAGGCTAGTCAGAACCGAGAGGATCTTTCGGTGGGTTTGGTGCCGCTTTGTAAACAGGTCATCAGGCTGCCCATCTATCGCCGTGAGGCGATGCCCATGCCGGTGTTCTCTCCTCGGCCTCAGACGCCCACTTTTGTGTTGGTGACCAGTTCGTCCCTGGTGACTGCTGCCATCGAGGGCTGTAGGCAGCAGGACCTTCCGCTTGAGTCTGTCATTTGGATGTCGCATCATCCAGCCATTGTTCGGGCTCTGCGTGAACGGCTGCCCCAGGCGGAATGCCTGCAGGTCGCCAGCCTGGAGGTCGACAAGATTGTTCGGAGCATTAAACTGAGGTCATGAATCGTCCAGTGCAGCCAGATCCCTATCAGCCCACCGACGCAGAGACGTCTCCCGACCCAGCCAGGCCCAAGGCTGCTGGCGGCAGTCGATGGTGGGCCTTGGTGGCGGGCCTTTTATTGGTGGCTGCCGCGGTCTTGTTCGTTCTGGATCGATTGGGTGTCCGACTACCGGGTCAACAGCCCCAGCAGGTGGCTGCTCCGACGGTTGCCGAAGTCGCCGGCACGCAGGCGCCAGCCAATGGTCCCACCCCCAAGCCGGCTCCAAGTTTTCTGGACCAGCAGGCCCAGATTCAGGCTCTGGTGGGCCAGGTTCAAACGCTGCCCAGTCTGGCCCAGGCCCCTAGCCTCAAGAAGCCTGCACCGACCCCTCAGACTGCGCAGGCCACAGAACCTGCACAACCTTCACAACCCCCGGGTGGGTCCTCGTCGGCAGAGTCTGCTGGGGCCCCGGTGACCAAGCCGGATCCCCTGGTCGGACCGAGTATCTGGACACGTCTGTCCGAAGGCCTTTCTGAGTTGTTCATCATTCGTCGGGTCTCCCCGATGGCCCAGCCGATGCTGGACGAGGCCGGAGACCGACTCGCTCGGCAGGAGTTGCGGCTCTTGCTGTTGTCGGCCCGAATGAGCCTCATGATGAGCCAGCCGAGTCAGGCCAGAGCCGATCTGGCGGCTGCCCAACAGCTGCTGCCGATGTTCTTCCGCACAGAAGATGCAGCAGTCCAGGCGTTTCATGAACAAATGACCACGGTCTTGTCCTCTCTGCCGAACACGCCATGAGCAGCATTCGTCGACTGTTGGCCTGGCTACTGATTGGCGCGGTCTTCTTCGGGCTGGTGATGGGCCTGCAGTCCCACGGCGGTGCGGTCAGCATCTGGTGGTCCGATGTTCGCATCGACTTTGCCTTGTCGACCGCGCTCTTGTTGCTGGCTGCGCTGGCCTTGGTGTTGGTCTGGTTAAACCGTTGGTGGCTGTGGCTCTATGGACTGCCGGGTCGATTCAGGGCCTATCGGTCTCGGCAGCGAGACCTCAAACGCGTGCGAGCCTTGTCTGATTTGGGATTGGATTTCTCAGAGGGTCGTTATGCCAGGGTTTTAAAAGAGGCCGCTGGATTCGATCGGCAGTTTGAAGACGTCCCAGGCTCCCGTCAGGCCATCATGCGATGGGTCAACGCCATGGCAGCCCGTGCCGCCCACGCGCTGTCCGACCGACAGGCCCGTGATCGCTTTATGGATCAGATTGAAGACATGGGCACGCCTGGTTTGCCACACCCCCAGCTCAAGCCATTGCTACAGGCCGAGTTCGCCCTGGATGAGCAGCGCGGTGAGCAGGCCGTCGAGATCCTGGCGCCCGTTATGAAGAGTGATCGCAAGCACATCTATGCCATGCGACTCATGCTCCGGGCTCATGAGCAGGCTGGCCAATGGTCTGAGGTGCTTCGGGTGGTGCGCCTGTTGGAGAACCGCAAGGCCCTGCACGAGGTGGTGATTCGCAAGACCAAGGCCAAGGCCTTTGCGGCGCTGCTCACGCAGGCCAACCAGCAGGTCAAGGCGACCCAGGCCGTCATCGATGGCCTGTCGCGTCACGAGCGTCACGATCCTGAGTTGGCGGCCTTGGCAGCCAAGGCCTTGTTGGCCTTTGGTCTGCAGGACAAGGCTCGGGCCCTGCTGGAGCCGGCGCTCAAGGCCCAGCTGGATGATCGGCTGCTTGAGGCCTATGCCGAGTGCCATGACGATCCCGCTCAGCAGTACAGCAACCTAGAGTCATGGGCCCTTGGCCAGAACCGCACGGTGGCTCTGCACTGGGCCTTGGGACGGCTGTCTCAGGCTCAGGGTCTCTGGGGCAAGGCCCATGTGCACCTGGAACATGCCCTGGATCTTCGACCCAGTCTCAAGATCTGCCTGGCCTTGGGCGAGACGGCCCACGAGATGGGGGACGAAGAAAAAGCCCTGGCCTATTGGCGCAGGGCTTCGGAGATGCTTCGGTAAGGCTTACAGAATCGGCACGATGAGCAGTGCCACGATGTTGATGATCTTGATCAAGGGGTTGACTGCAGGGCCAGCCGTGTCCTTGTAGGGGTCACCAACGGTGTCGCCAGTGACGGCTGCCTTGTGGGCCTCTGAGCCTTTGCCGCCATGGTGACCGTCTTCAATGTATTTCTTGGCGTTGTCCCAGGCGCCGCCACCGGTACACATCGAGATCGCCACAAAGAGTCCGGTGACAATGGTGCCCATGAGCAGGCCGCCGAGTGCCTTCGGTCCTAGCAAGAGTCCCACTGCAATGGGCACGACGACTGGCAGTAACGATGGAACGATCATCTCTTTGATGGCCGCCGTGGTGAGCATGTCCACGGCCTTGTGATACTCGGGCTTGGCCGTGCCTTCCATGATGCCTTTGATCTCGCGGAACTGGCGACGGACTTCGGTGACCACCGCGCCCGCACAGCGACCAACCGCCTCCATGGCCATGGCACCAAACAGGAAGGGGATGAGTCCACCGATGAACAGGCCCACGATCACCATGTGATCCGATAGATCAAATCGAATGGCTTGGCCAGCGGTTTCCAGGGCGTGGGTGTAGTCCGCAAAGAGCACCAGCGCGGCCAGACCGGCCGAGCCGATGGCATACCCCTTGGTCACAGCCTTGGTGGTGTTGCCGACGGCATCCAGGGGATCGGTCACGCTGCGGATTTCAGGGGGCAGCTCCGCCATCTCGGCAATGCCACCAGCGTTGTCGGTGATCGGTCCGTAGGCATCCAGGGCCACGATGATGCCTGCCATCGAGAGCATGGCAGTGGCTGCGATGGCAATGCCGTAAAGGCCCGCCAGGCTAAAGGCCGCCAGAATGGCCAAGACCACGGCGATCACCGGCCAGGCCGTTGATCTCATCGACACCGCAATGCCAGCGATGATGTTGGTGGCATGGCCGGTCTCACAGGCCTTGGCCACGTGCTGAACGGGGGCATATTCCGTGGCGGTGTAGTACTCGGTGATGATGACCATGGCACCGGTCAGCACAATGCCCACCACGCAAGACAGCCACAGGCTCATGACCGATGGCGCACCGGCCTGACCAGCAAACAGCCAGTTGGTGACAAACCAGAAGGCGATGACCGCTAGCACGGCCGCCACAATCAGGCCCTTGTACAGGGCATTCATGATCTTGCCGGTTCCGCTGTACTTAACGAAGTAACAGCCGATGATCGAGGCGATGATCGACACACCACCGAGTGCCAAGGGATAGATCGCTGCCGTATCGCCCAGGCCCTTGAGGGTCAGGGCGCCCAGCAGCATGGTGGCAATCACGGTGACCGCATAGGTCTCAAAGAGGTCAGCGGCCATGCCTGCGCAGTCGCCCACGTTGTCGCCCACGTTGTCGGCGATCACCGCCGGGTTGCGAGGATCGTCCTCGGGAATGCCGGCCTCCACCTTGCCGACCAGGTCGGCTCCGACGTCGGCCCCCTTGGTGAAGATGCCACCACCGAGACGGGCAAAGATGGAGATGAGAGAAGAGCCAAAGGCAAAGCCAATGAGTGGATGCAGGGCATCGGTGACGTTGGCCGTCTGGCTTCGCATGACCATGTAGAAGATGGTGACGCCCAGCAGGCCCAGACCGATCACAAACATGCCGGTGATGGCGCCGCCCCGAAAGGCAATGGCCAGCGCGGGGTTGATTCCACCCTTGGCCGCCTCAGCGGTTCGCACATTGGCCCGAACGTTGATATTCATGCCGATGAAGCCAGCCGCGCCAGAGAGAATGGCGCCCACCGCAAAGCCGATGGCAGCGGAAACGCCCAGACCCGGCACCAGCGCGATCAGGACAAAGATCACCGCACCGACCAGGGCAATGGTCTTGTACTGTCGGCTGAGGTAGGCGGAGGCACCGTCCTGGATGGCCGCAGCGATCTCCTGCATGCGGGCGTTGCCGGCGGGTTGGGCCAGAATCCATTTACTCGATACAAGGCCATAGACAATGGCCAGAGCCCCGCAGATCAGGGCTAAGGTGAGGCCGTCGTGCATGTTTTCTCCTGGGTGGTTTTGTAGTTATGGGACTGCTCACCCATGCTCAGACTTTTGCTGGGCCTGTGAGATTGGGGGAATCCCTTAAAATAGCGGGACAATTAACCCGGGAGGCTTTTCATGGCTTTAAACAATGTTCCGGCTGGCAAGAAGCTGCCAGAGGAATTCAACGTCATCATCGAGATTCCAGCTCATTCAGACCCGATCAAGTACGAGGTCGACAAGGAATCGGGCGCACTGTTCGTGGACCGTTTCATGATGACCTCCATGCACTACCCCTGTAACTACGGCTACATCCCCAATACGGTGGCCGACGACGGGGACCCGGTAGATGTGCTGGTGATCACCCCATTCCCAGTCCAACCAGGTGCGGTGGTGGCCTGTCGGGCGATTGGCATTCTGCAGATGGAGGACGAGGCTGGTGGCGATGCCAAACTGCTCGCGGTCCCTACCGACAAGATTCTGCCCATCTACAAACACTGGAAGAAGCCCGAGGACATCGCGCCTGAGCGTCTTCATTCCATTCAGCACTTCTTTGAGCATTACAAAGATCTAGAGAAGGGCAAGTGGGTCAAGGTCAAGGGCTGGGAAGGCCCTGACGCTGCCCATGAAGAAATCAACCGTGGCCTGGCTCGCTATGCCCAGGAGATGGGTGCCTAAGTTCGTCTAGCTCGCTGAGCTGCGATAGGGCTGTCGGTCACTGAGTTCGCTCAGGTAACCGGACAGCCCTTGTTTTTCCCGCTCCAGGAATCGCGCGACGGCCGATTCAAACTGCTTCTCGGCCAGCCAGTGAGACGACTGTGTGGTGACTGGCTCAAAGCCTCGCCAGACCTTGTGCTCCCCTTGGGCTCCACCCTCGAACCGGGCGATGCCCTGGTCAATGGCCCAGGCCATTGGGGTGTAGTAGGCCAGTTCAAAGTGCAGGCAATCGATGCTGCGCAGGCTGCCCCAGTAACGGCCGTAGAGCGTGCCGCCCCTGAAGTCCCAGCCAGACTGGTTGGACAGGACTGCTTCGAGCTGATGTCTGGCTGGCTGATGGGCCAGCAGAGCAGCCCCCACCGGCTGGTCTTGCGGGTCTAGCCCAAGGGCCATGACCCAGGCCCAGGGCATGGTCTTGGCCACTGCTTGAAAGAACGCCGGCTTGAGGTAAGGGGGATTGCCGTGGGCCAGATAGGTGGCCTCGTAGCAGTCATAGAAAAATCGCCAATGGTCATCGGTCATGTGATCGCCCGTCAGGATCTGGGTCCTGATGCCAGCCTGTTCCACCTTTCGACGCTCGGCTCGTATTTTCTTGCGTCGGGGTTGGGTAAGGGTCTGGCAGAAGTCCTCAAAGCTGGCATAGCCTCGGTTATGCCAGTGGAACTGAATGCCCTGACGGGTCAGCCAGCCGGCCACTGACAGGGCTTGGTGGTCCGACTCAGTCCCAAATAGACAATGCATAGACGACAGCCCACTGGACTGGGCCAACTCGGTCAGATGCTGCGCCAGGGCCTGCCGCGCCTGTGCCTGCTGGCCGAGCAGTCGGGATCCTGGCACTGGGCTAAACGGGCTGGCAATGAGCCATTTCGGAAAATAAGCCCGTCCGGTCTGCTCATAGGCCTGGGCCCAGGCCCAGTCAAAGACGTACTCCCCATAGCTGTGAGACTTGGCATAGAGCGGGGTCGCGGCCAGGGCTGTGTCGTTTTGGTCGACCAACAAGACTGGATGGGCCCGCCAGCCGGTCTTGGCCACCGCACTGCCCGAGGCCTCCAGAGCCGTCAGAAACAGTCGATGGGTGAAGGGCGTTGGCTCTGGACTCAGGCCCCAGAGACGATCCCAGGCCTGTGCCTGCGACTCTGACAAGGACGCAAAGTCCGGCAGGACCTGCATGCGATAATTCGGCAATGCCTCTCCAAATCTTTATGGCCCAGCTCAACGCCACAGTGGGCGATGTCTCGGGTAACGCCGACAGCATAAGACAGGCGGCCGCTCGAGCACACGCAGCCGGTGCCGGGGTATTGCTCACGCCCGAACTCTCCTTGGTGGGCTATCCGCCCGAAGACCTTCTCCTGAGACCCAGTTTTCTGCGCCGCTCCCAGGAGCTACTGGATGAACTGGTTGCGCAGACCACCGAGTGGCCAGGTCTTGCCGTGGTCATTGGTCATCCCCGTCAGGTTGAGGGTCGTGTGGTCAATGCGGCCACCGTGGCCCGCGATGGCAAGGTGGTTGGTGTCTATGGCAAGTTAGAACTGCCCAATTACGCGGTCTTTGATGAGCAGCGGTATTTCGTGCCGGACGGCGCGCCCCTGGTCTTTGAGGCTGGCGGCCACAGGCTCGGCGTGGTGATCTGCGAGGACGTCTGGTTTGGACGAGCCGCTGCCATGGCCCGCGCCGAGGGGGCCGAGGGCCTGTTGGTCCTCAATGCCTCACCCTTTCACCTCAACAAGCATGCTGAGCGACTGGCCGTGGTTCGTCAGCACGTCTCTCGTCACAAGATCCCCGCTTTTTTCTGCAATCTGGTCGGTGGTCAGGATGAACTGGTCTTTGATGGCGACAGCTTTGTCACCGATGCCTCTGGTGAAGTGGTCGCCAGGGCCAAGGCCTTCGTGGAGGATGACCTGATGATCGGCCTGCAGCCAGCCGGCTCGGTGGGTGGTGCTGCTGTGGTGGCCGGCTTGTCGCCTGAGGCGCAGATTTACCAGGCCCTGGTGCTGGGGACTCGAGACTACGTTCAGAAAAATGGATTCGCTGGCGGAATTGTCGGCTTGTCGGGTGGCATCGACTCGGCCTTGACCTTGGCCATTGCGGTCGATGCTCTGGGGGCCAAGAACGTCACCGCCGTCATGATGCCCTCGCCCTACACCTCGGAGATGAGCCTGGTCGATGCCAGAGCCTGTGCCAAGGCCCTGGATGTTGAGCTGCACGAGGTCTCGATTTCTCCCGCATACGATGCCTTGAGCCAGAGTCTGGCCCCCTTGTTCAAAGGCCGCCCCGCTGACACCACCGAAGAGAACCTGCAGTCTCGCATTCGGGGTGTCCTGTTGATGGCGCTCTCCAACAAAACGGGACGTCTGGTGTTGACCACGGGTAACAAGTCGGAGATGGCGGTTGGCTACTGCACGCTTTATGGCGATATGGCTGGCGGCTATGCGGTGATCAAGGACTTGACCAAGGGCTGGGTCTATCGCCTGTCGAACATGCGCAATCAGCAGAAGGCTGGTGTGGATGGGCAATTGGTGATTCCTCAGCGCATCATCGATCGCCCGCCCTCCGCAGAGCTGCGACCGGATCAGGTGGATCAGGACAGCCTGCCGCCCTATGAGGTGCTGGATGACATTCTGGTGCGGTTTGTTGAGCAGGGTCAGGCGACCGCCGAGATCTTGGCGGCGGGCCATGATCGTGAGACCCTCTCAAAGGTCTACCGCCTGCTTCGCTCCAGTGAATACAAACGCCGACAGGCTGCCCCTGGTGTGCGCATTACCCCCAGGGCCTTTGGTCGTGACTGGCGCTTTCCGTTGACCAACCGATTTTTGGAGAAGGAGATTTTTCAATGAAACTCATCACTGCCATCGTTAAGCCGTTCAAGTTGGACCAGGTTCGTGAGGGTCTGGCAGAGATAGGCGTCTCGGGGCTGACCGTGACCGACGTCAAAGGTTTTGGTCGTCAGAAAGGTCACACCGAGGTCTACCGGGGTGCCGAGTACGTGGTCGATTTTCTGCCCAAGATCAAGATCGAGGCCGTTGTGGCCGATGACTTGGTGGATCGTGCGGTCGAGGCGATCGTTCAGGCTGCTCGCACCGGACGCATTGGCGACGGCAAGATTTTTGTTCAGCCCATTGACCAGGTCATTCGCATTCGCACTGGCGAGACCGGCAACGAGGCGATCTAACGCCCGGCGCTTTTCAGTAGCACCAACACCGCCCCTGCGCCACCCTGCGGGGGCGTGGCCTGACAAAAGGCCAGCACCTCCTCTTTCTGCATCAGCCAGGCTCGAACCTTCTGTTTGAGCACTGGCGTGCGCCCCACCGATCCAAGACCCTTGCCGTGAATGATGCGCAGACAGCGCAGGTCTCGGCCGTGACAGAGGCGAATGAAAGCCGAGAAGGTCTCTCTGGCCTCGTCGGTTCTGTACCCATGAAGGTCGAGTTCCGCCGCCACCGACCAGTGGCCTCTGCGAAGCTTTCGAAGCGTATCGGAGGAGACCCCGTTTCTGGCAAACGACAGGGCTTCGTCGCTGTCGAGCAGTGCATCGGGTGTCATGTCGGACAAACGGCTCTCGGTCAGGGCCTCTTGCTCGTCTCTCAGACGTTGAAGCGGAAGGGGCTTGGGCTTTGGTTTGACGCCAGCATGGGGATGCCGGTCGTTCTCCAATGGCAGAGCCCCAGCGACCGCCTGCTCAAACAGCAGTCGGTCGTCGGGGGCCGAACGGTCAGATGAACTGTCCGGTGGGTTAGTGCTCGAGCGCTTCAAGGTAGCGCTGCGCGTCCAGGGCCGCCATGCAACCGGTGCCTGCACTGGTGATGGCCTGCCGGTAAATGTGATCCTGCACGTCACCAGCCGCAAAGACACCGGCAATGTTGGTGGCGGTGGCATTGCCCTCAAGGCCCGACCGGGTCTTGATGTAGCCGTTGGCCATGTCCAGCTGTCCCTCAAAGATTTGGGTGTTGGGCTTGTGGCCGATGGCAATGAAGACACCGTGAACAGCGACCTCTTTTTTGCTGCCCGACTTGTGGGCCAGCCGCATGCCGGTTACGCCACCATCGTTGCCCAGGACTTCGTCCAGGGTGCTGTCGAGCTCGAGTCGGACATTGCCGTTTTTGACCTTGTCCATGAGTCGGTCGACCAAGATGGGCTCGGCCTTGAATTTGTCACGACGATGGACCACGGTGACGGTCTTGGCGATGTTCGACAGGTAGAGCGCCTCTTCGACGGCGGTGTTGCCACCACCCACCACGGCCACGTCCTGGCCTTTGTAGAAAAAACCATCGCAGGTGGCGCAGCCAGAGACGCCGCGGCCCATAAAGGCCTCTTCGGAGGGCAGGCCCAGGTACATGGCCGAGGCGCCTGTGGCGATGATCAGGGCATCGCAGGTGTATTCGGCTGCATCACCAACCAGCCGGATGGGCTTTTCGGTGAGGGCCGCGGTGTGAATGTGGTCATAGACCAGCTCGGTCTTAAAGCGCTCGGCGTGTTCTTGGAAGCGGGCCATGAGGTCAGGGCCCATGAGGCCTTCTTTTTCAGCAGGCCAGTTCTCGACCTCGGTGGTGGTCATCAGCTGGCCACCCTGGGCCATGCCGGTGATCAGAACGGGGTTGAGGTTGGCCCGGGCGGCATAGATGGCGGCGGTGTAGCCAGCAGGACCTGAGCCAAGGATGAGGAGTTTGTGGTGAACGGCCATAAAAAAGCTTTCAGTCTGTTTTAGGAGGGAGGGCTCAGTACAATTATATGAATGTCTTTATTCAAACGATCGAAAGCCCCTGAGCCAGCCAAGCCAAGGCGCGTCTCCGCCCGCCGCAAGGCCGGCGTCGGCCCCAGTCAGGCCGCGGGGGCCACCGAGGTGTTTGCTGCCGATGTGGCCTGGATTCTCTGGCTGGCTGCGACGGCTTTTTTGGCAGCGGCCTTTGCCAGCTTCTCACCCAGTGATGGGGGCTGGTTTGCCGTGTCCACTCAGGTCGTGCCGCAGAACTGGTTTGGTCGAGCCGGCGCCGTGGTGGCGGATCTGTTTTTCTTCTTGTTTGGCATCAGCGCGGTCTGGTGGGTGGTGTTGTTCAGCGTGCTGGCCCTGTTCTTCTTCCGGGCTGCCAGCATGCTGCGCCGGTCCCAACAGCTGGTAGGGCAGGGTCTTTCAGCAGAGCCTGCCTCGCCCTGGGCCGAGTTGGGCTGGCGTCGGTTCGGTGGCTTCTGGCTGCTGCTGGCCTCTAGCTGTGCGCTGGAGGCTCATCGCCTGGAATTGGGCCAGAGCGTCTTTTCATACATGCCGGGTGGTGCACTCGGCAGTTTCGTGGGCAGCTCGATTGAGTGGCTGGTCGGCAGTGCCGGGCTCACTTTTTTGTCGCTGATTGGCTTTTTTCTGGGGCTATCAGCCTTCTTCCATTTCACTTGGCTGGGCTTTTTCGAGCAACTGGGCCGACGCCTGGAGCAGATGGTCTCTGGCGTGCGGGCCAAAGTGGACGAGGCGCAGGATCGCAAGCTGGGGGTCACCGTGGCTGGGGAGCGAGCCGAGCGCGTCTTGCAGAAAAAGGCCCGTCCAGAACCCAAGATCGAGGTCATGCCGGTGGCCGAGGTGGTCGAGTCTAAAAAGGTCGCCGAGACCGAGTTCAAGGCCCAGCAGACCCCACTCTTTGTGGGCCTGGCTGGCAGCGGAGACCTTCCCCCGTTAAGCCTCCTGGAGCAGGCCATCGATCAGGGTGAGCCCGTCTCGGCTGAGACGCTGGAATACACCTCGCGTCTTATCGAGAACCGTCTGGCTGACTTTGGTGTGGAGGTTCGGGTGGTGAGTGCGCAGCCAGGGCCTGTCATCACTCGCTACGAGATTGAACCGGCCCTGGGGGTCAAGGGTTCGCAGATCGTTAACCTATCCAAAGACCTGGCCCGCGCATTGTCGCTGACCTCGGTTCGAGTGGTGGAGACCATTCCTGGCAAGAGCCTGATGGGGCTGGAGCTGCCCAATCCCAGACGTCAGACCGTTCGACTTGCGGAGATCATTGGCTCGACGGCCTTCCAAGACAGCGGTGCCACCCTGCCCATGGCACTGGGCAAGGACATAGCCGGTGCACCCACTGTGGTCGACCTGGCCAAGATGCCCCACTTGTTGGTGGCGGGTACCACCGGCTCTGGGAAGTCTGTTGGCGTGAATGCCATGCTGCTGAGCCTGCTCTATCACGGCTCGGCCGACAAGATTCGCCTGATTCTGATCGATCCCAAGATGCTGGAGCTCTCGATCTACGAGGGCATTCCGCACCTGCTCACGCCGGTGGTCACCGACATGAAACTCGCGGCCAATGCCCTGCACTGGTGTGTGGGCGAGATGGAACGTCGCTATCGGCTGATGAGCAAACTCAACACTCGCAACCTGGCAGGCTTCAATGCCAAGGTAGAAGAGGCCCTGAAGAAGGGTAAGCCCTTGCTGGATCCGTTGGCCCATCCCGAGATGTCCGAGGCCGGTCAGGTGCCGCCTCTGGCGCCCTTGCCGCAGATCGTGGTGGTGATCGATGAGCTGGCTGATCTGATGATGGTGGTCGGCAAGAAGGTCGAGGAGTTGATTGCTCGACTGGCCCAGAAGGCCCGTGCCGCCGGTATCCACCTGATTCTGGCCACGCAGCGTCCGTCGGTCGATGTCATCACCGGTCTGATCAAGGCGAACATTCCCTCGCGGATTTCCTTTCAGGTCTCCAGCCGCATCGACTCCAGAACCGTGCTGGATCAGATGGGGGCAGAGGCCTTGTTGGGCATGGGTGACATGCTGTTCTTGTCTGCTGGCTCTGGCGTGCCCACTCGAGTCCACGGCGCCTTTGTGGCCGACGACGAAGTCTTTCGGGTGGTGAGCTACCTGAAGGAGCAGGCCGGTGGCGCCCAGTACAACGAGGCCATTCTGGATGGTGCTGGCGAATCAGGCGGCAGCTTTACGGCAGGCCTGGAGAGCATTGTTGGCGGTGGTGCTGGTGGCGCCGATGGCGAGGCCGATGCGCTTTATGACGAGGCGGTGGCGGTGGTGCTCAAGCACCGACGTGCCTCGATCTCCCTGGTGCAACGACACCTTCGCATTGGCTACAACCGTGCGGCCAGATTGCTCGAGAGTATGGAGCAGGCCGGTGTGGTCTCGGCCATGCAGAGCAACGGCAACCGCGACATCCTGGTACCCGCTGGCAATGAATAAGTTCGGGTTGGCCTTGCTGGTGGGTTTGTTTGGTTCGCCTGCGATGGCCGTGGCCCCCACAGCGGCTGCACCTACAGCGGCCACCCCTGAGTCATCGATACCCGCAACGGCTGGGGTGGTCACGGTGGAGGCCAGCCCCGACGCGAGGCTTTTTGCCGCACTGGAGAAGACCAAGACCTTCTATGCCCGGTTTGAGCAGACGCAGAGCAGCCCAAATGGCCGAAGCACGCGCATGAGTGGCCAGCTCTGGGTTAAGCGACCAGGCCAGCTGCTCTGGAAGATCGAGAAGCCCTATTCGCAAACACATCTGATCGAGGGACAGACGTTTGTTTTGTTTGACCCTGACCTGGCTCAGGTCACCAAACGCAGCCTGACCAAGGCCTTCGCGGCGACGCCCGCTGGTCTTTTATTAGGTGCAGAGGATCAGGTGGCCAAGACGCTCACCGAGCAGTTTGTGGTGTCTGGGCAGCCACCCCGGGAGGACTTGGCCTGGGTCCGGCTGGTACCCAGGCAGGTCGACCAGGCTCTGGCGCACATCGACATTGGCCTGGATGCCAGCGGTGTGGTCAAGGCCTTTGACTCCATCGATGGCCTGGGGCGCAGCCTCAAGATTCGTTTCTCGCAGGTCCGCATCAACCAGGCCATTCCTGCGAGTCAATTCCAGTTGATCATCCCAGCTGGCACCGAGGTCATCTCGCAGTGACCAGCGCCGCGCCGCTGGCTGAATTGTTGCGGCCGCAGCGGCTTGAACAGGTTCTGGGGCAGGACCACCTGCTTGGTCCGTCGGGACCACTGACCAAGTCCGTGGCAGGCGGGCGCCTGCCCTCGATGATTCTCTGGGGGCCGCCCGGTGTTGGCAAGACCACCATCGCCAGACTCTTGGTTCAGGCCATCGGGGCGCGAATGCTCATGATCTCGGCCGTCTTGAGTGGCGTGAAAGAGATTCGCGAGGCCGTCGCGCAGGCTGAGCTCTATGCTGCCCAAGGACAGACCACCGTTGTCTTTGTGGACGAGGTCCATCGGTTTAACAAGTCTCAGCAGGATGCCTTTTTGCCGCATGTCGAGGCTGGGCTGTTTGTCTTCATTGGCGCGACGACCGAGAACCCAGCTTTTGAGGTCAACCGGGCCTTGTTGTCCCGCGCGCAGGTCTTCCGGCTAGAGGCTTTGCAGGCCGACAGCCTGGGCAGGCTGATGGCGCGAGCACTGGCCAGCGAGACCTTGGCAGGCCTGAGCTTTGATCAGGCGGCAGCAGACCGCCTGTTGCTGGCGGCCGATGGTGATGGCCGCAGGTTGTTGAACCTGATCGAGATGGCGGGCTTTGCCTTTGCCGTTCGTCCCTTGGTGGTGGACGACGAGGCGCTCTCCAAGGCTATGCCCAGCCTGCTGCGACAGTTCGACAAGGGTGGCGACAGCTTCTATGACCAGATCAGTGCACTTCACAAGTCCGTGCGGGGCTCTGATCCCGACGCCACCTTGTACTGGCTGGCCCGAATGCTCGATGGCGGAGCCGATCCGCACTATGTGGCCAGGCGCTTGATTCGCATGGCCTCCGAGGACGTTGGCCTGGCGGACCCCAGGGCCTTGGAGATGACCCTGTCTGCGGCACAGGCTTATGAGCGGCTGGGCTCCCCCGAAGGGGAGCTTGCCCTGGCTCAGGCGGCGGTCTTCTTGGCCATGGCTGCCAAGAGCAATGCTGTGTATGTCGGCTGGAAGGCGGCTCGGGCCGTGGTTGAAAAGACTGGCTCTCTGCCGGTACCCCATCACCTCAGAAATGCGCCGACTGCGCTGGCCAAGTCCGAGGGCCATGGCCGTGGCT
>JBEDMQ010000131.1:0-9533 GCA_041171045.1 Pseudomonadota bacterium | reverse complement strand
GCCTGGGTCTCGCCGGGAAAGCCCACGATGAAGTCGGTTGACAGAGAGATGTCGGGCCTCACGGTCCGAAGCTTGCGCACGATGCTCTTGTATTCCAGAGCGGTATAGCCACGCTTCATGGCGGCCAAGACGCGGTCGCTGCCGCTCTGAACCGGCAGGTGAACGTAGTTGGCCAGTTTGGGCAGGTGGGCAAAGGCCTCGATTAGCCGTTGGTTGAACTCTTTGGGATGCGAAGTTGTGAAGCGAATGCGCTCGATGCCCTCGATCTCGGAGACCAGACTCAGCAACTCAGAGAAGTCCACACCGGCTTCGGCATCGACAAAAGCATTGACGTTCTGGCCCAGTAGGGTGACCTCTCGGATGCCGCGATCGGCCAAGTCGGTGATCTCGGCCAAGACATCCACCACCGGTCGCGAGATCTCGGTGCCCCGGGTGTAGGGCACCACACAGAAGCTGCAGTATTTGCTGCAGCCTTCCATGATCGAGACAAAGGCGGTGGGACCCTCTATGCGGGCCGGCGGCAGGTGATCAAATTTCTCAATCTCGGGAAAACTGATGTCCACCTGGGCCCGACCCGATTGCTGACGGGCTTTGATGAGCTCGGGTAGTCGGTGCAGGGTCTGGGGACCAAAGACAACGTCCACGTAGGGCGCGCGTTTCACAATGGCTTCGCCCTCTTGGCTGGCCACGCAGCCACCCACGCCAATGATCAGGTGAGGCTTGATCTTCTTGAGCTCCTTGGCGCGCCCCAGGTCTGAGAAGACTTTTTCCTGGGCCTTCTCGCGAATGGAGCAGGTGTTAAACAGAATGACGTCGGCCTCTTCGGGGCGGTCGGTCGACTCAGCGCCATCGACCTGCCGGAGCACATCGGCCATCTTGGCCGAGTCGTATTCGTTCATCTGGCACCCGAAGGTGCGAATGTAGAGTTTTGTTGTCATAGTGGAGTCACCGTCTCAGGCTTATAACTGGAGGGCATCTCAGTGGAAACAGGCTCAAGTGTGCCTGAATTGGGCCTAGCCCACCAAGCGGCGCCAGGCCAGTCATCGCGGTTGGAGTGTCTGGCTTGGGCCAGTCTGGACTTTGCCAACTCTGGCTACACCACGGTCGTGTTGACCGCAATCTTCAATGCCTACTTCGTGTCGGTGGTCATGGCTGGATCTGCACAGGCTACCCTGGTCTGGACAACCATTCTGGCGGCCAGCTATGCGGTGGTGATGATCACCGCGCCTTGGGTCGGTGCCCTGGCGGATGCGAAGGCTTGTAAGAAAAATCTGCTGGTGGTGACCACACTCACCTGCTCGATTGCAACATTGGGTCTCGGTGCTGTGGGACCTGGTGATGTCTCGCTGGCGGCTGGCCTCTTGGTCGTCTCCAATGTGGCCTATGCGACGCACCAGGATCTGTCAGCTGGTTTCTTGAGAGAGTTGGCCACTCGTGACCAGGCTGGACGGCTATCGGGCTATGGCTGGGCCTGGGGCTATCTGGGTGGGCTGCTCAGTCTGGTCCTTTCTCTGGCCTGGTTTCTAAAGGGCGCGCAGTGGCTGGGGGTGCCGTTAACGGAGCAGGAGAAAGTATTGGGCAGTCTGGTGGCCACCGCCTGCCTGTTTGCCGGCGTTGGGCTGGCAGCCCTGGCCTTGCTTCGGGAGCGGTCAACACCGACGGGTGAGGCTTGGCAGTTGGCTTGGCATCGCCTGCTGGGCAGCTGGCAAGACGTCCAAGCGGATACCAACGGCGAGTCCTTGCGTCGGTTTCTCTGGTGCGTGCTGGCCTACCAGGCCGGCGTGGCCACGGTGATCGCATTGGCGGCCATCTATGCCCAGCAGGTTATGGGCTTTGGCATGGACAAGACGGTGCTGCTGATACTGGTGGTGAACCTAACGGCGAGCGTCGGGGCAGCCCTGTTTGGCTGGCTGCAGGATCGTGTAGGCCACGGCCGCAGCCTTGGGTTTGCCCTGTGGCTTTGGATTGGCATGGTGGTCTGCGCGGGCCTGGGTCAGACCGAGGCCTGGTTCTGGCTGGCGGCCAATCTGGCTGGCTTGGCCATGGGGGCTTCACAGAGCGGGGCTCGTGCCGCAGTGGCTGATTTGGCCCCCGCCCACCGACAGGCCGAGGCCTTTGGCTACTGGGGCGTTGCGGTAAATGGGGCTTCGGTCCTGGGCCCGCTGGCCTACGGACTGGTGACCTGGTTAACCGATAACAACCACCGACTGGCCATTGGGTTAACCGGCCTATTTTTTATGGTGGGACTGGTCTTGCTGCGGCGGGTGAAGTGGCCCAGAGCGGTCTGAACTCCAGAGCCAAAGAGGCTAATGCAGCAGGAAGTCGGCGACGGTTGGCCAGTGGTTGGCGAAGTCTGACAGGCCGTGGTCAGAACCTGGAATGACCAGATGCTGGGCCCCTGGATAACGCGCCACCATGTCTCTCCAGTCCAGTAGCTCGTCGCCTTGGGCTGCGACCACCAGGTAACGCTCGGGTTGGCTCAGGCCAACCTCCATCGCCTTGAGATCCTGAAGATAGGTGTCTCGAAAAGCCAGAATCTCATCTGAGTGCCAGGCTTTGTGCGTGCCGACGTGATCAGCGAGATCTCGGCTGGGCCAGCAGGCGGGATTCAGGAGGGCGGCCCGCATCTGGTCTTTGGCGGGGTGCTGTTCCATGAACCAAGTGGCATAAAACCCGCCTAGCGAGCTGCCAATGAGCCTGGGGGACAGTCCCTGCGTTAGGCGTTCGTCTATGAGCGTTTCGATCTGGTCCAGGGCGATCAGTGGGCTGATGTCCAGCGCAGGACATTCATAGGCCACGCCTTGCTTCGCCAACCACTGTCCGATCATGACCGCCTTGCTGGAGGCTGGAGAACTCTTGAACCCATGCAGGTAAAACACGCAGAGATCTTTTCCGACGGCCATGGCAGCATCCTTTTCTGATCGGTCAACTATAAATTGAGATTGTCTCAATAATGTCCTCAACACCTCTTTAAACGGAATCGGCATGGCAAACGCATCGGCAGCAAAAGACACAGAAACACAACAACGCGGCATTGCACTGGTCACGGGCGCTGGCAGCGGCATTGGTCGCGCTGCGGCCCGGGCGCTGCTGGCCGATGGGTGGTCGGTGGTAGCGGTCGGTCGGCGGCTGGAACCCCTACAGGAGACTCTGGGGACTGCGTCTGGGGGGCAGGCCTTGAGCTGTGACATTTCCGACGAGCAGCAGGTAGACGGATTGTTTGACCGCATCAAGTCCGACCATGGTCGACTGGACCTGCTCTTTAACAACGCCGGCATCTTTCCGCCGGGTGCGCTGATCGACGAAATGTCGGTGACCCAGTGGCGTCAGGCTGTGGACATCAACCTGACCGGTGCCTTTCTCTGTGCGCGGGCAGCCTTTAGATTGATGCGACACCAAGACCCGCAGGGTGGCCGCATCATCAACAACGGCTCCATATCGGCCCATGCCCCACGGCCCCTGTCGGTGGCCTACACCACGACCAAACATGCGATCACTGGATTGACCAAGCAGTTGTCTTTAGATGGAAGACCTTTTTCGATTGCCTGTGGTCAGATCGACATTGGTAATGCGGCCTCCGAGATGACGACCGGTTTTGGTGCAGGTGCTCTGCAGGCCGACGGCAGCCGCAAGGCCGAGCCGCTGATGCCCATGCCGCATGTGGCCGATGCCGTGGTCCAGATGGCCAGGCTGCCACTGGCCGCCAATGTTCAATTTATGACCATCATGGCGACCAACATGCCCTTCGTGGGCAGGGGTTAGCCCTGCGGTCCGTTCGCCGCTCATTCGGGGGATTTCCCCGATGCAGCAATGTGTCCTGCCCTCCATGATGGCAACTGAGCAAAGACTCAGTCTTTTCATTCTCAAGGAGACCCGCATGAAGCGTTTGTTTAAATCGGTTGGCAAGCCGCTGGCCATCGCTGGCCTGGCTGCCGCCATGGGCCTTTCGGCATCGATCGCCCAGGCCATGGAAATCAAGATTTCGCACCAGTGGAAGGCCAACGTGGACGGCCGTGACCGTGCGGCCCGACTCTTTGTTCAGGAGGTCGAAAAGGCTGATCCCAGCATCAAGTTCAGGATTTACCCCGCCCAGTCTCTTGGTATCAAGCCCGTAGCCCAGTTAGATGCATTGCAGAACGGCACCCTCGAAATGGCCATCTTCCCGATGTCCTATGCCGTGGGCAAGGCCCAGGAGTTCTCGGCCGTGATTCTGCCGGGCACCATTCCCAACCTGGACTTCGCCATGGGTCTGAAAAAGACCGGTTACTACACCAAGCTCCAGGCCTTGGCCGAGAAGAACGGCTTTCGCATCATCACCTGGTGGTGGACGCCCGGCGGCTTTGCGACCAAGGACAAACCAGTTGGCGGGCCAGATACTGTTGCAGGCCAGAAGCTTCGTGCTGCCGATCCAACCTTTGAATCCATGCTGAAGTCCGCTGGTGCCTCGGTCACCGCCATGGCGTCCTCCGAGATCTATTCTGGTCTGCAGTCCGGCGTGCTAACAGGCACTCTGACCTCGGCAGAGACCTTCGTGTCGATGCGCCTGTACGAGCAGACCAAGCATGCGACCATCGGTGGCGACAGTGCCCTGTGGATGCTGTTGCAGCCCTTGGTCATGTCCAAACAAGCCTGGGACAAGCTGTCTGACAAGCAGAAAAAAGCCTTTGAGGCTGCCGCTGAGAAGTCGGATGCCTTCTTCTTAACCCTTCAGCGCGACGCCACTGACAAGATGGCCGAGGCCTACAAAAAAGCTGGTGGCACCTCCCGCGAGATGACCAAGGCCGAGTTTGATGCCTGGATCGCCCTGGCCAAGAAGACCGCCTATCCCGAGTTCTCCAAAATCTCCCCGACGGCCAAGGGCCTGATGGATGAGCTGCTCAAGGCAGCCGCCGCTGCGCCCAAGGAGAAGCCAGCCGCTCCCAAGAAGAAGTAATCGGGTCAATCGTCTTTTTTAAATCGCAGTGGTTCTAGAGGAGGCTTCGGGCAATACCCGTTGCCTCCTTTCACTTAATGGGATTAGCCATGCGTGCCTTTATCGCGTTTATGGATCGTCTGAGTGATGCGCTTGCTGTGGTAGCGGGCGTCATGCTGTTTATTGCCGTGGTGGTGATTTGTTGGATGGTGACCTATCGCACCATGGGCTACTCCACCTCCTGGGAGCTGGAGTTGGCGGTTTTTATGATGGTCTGCTCTCTTTTTCTGGCGTGCCCCTACACCCTCAAGACCAATGGCCATGTTGGGGTAGACCTGATGACGACTTATCTACCGGCTGGCAGTGCCAGAGTCCTGACCCTGGCCACGATGCTAATTGGGTTGTTAGTCGTTTTTTTCCTAGCCATCAAGGGCTGGGACTTGACGGCTCACGCATTCGCTAAAGGCGAGAGGACCGAGAGTGTCTGGGCCCCTTATAAGTGGCCACTCTTTGCCACCATGCCGATTGGCCTTGGGATTACCGTTGCCCAGTACATTGCCGAGATTGGTCGGGTTCTGGGCGCGGCCCCTGGACAGACGGAGGCCCGAGCATGAATGAGCTCCAAATTGGTGGCTTGATTCTGCTGGCCACTCTGATTGTTTTATTTTCCGGCTTGCCCATTGCCTGGGGCCTCACACTGGTCTCGGTCGGATTTATGGTGGCCTTTGAGGGCACCGCTCCGCTGGCGAACATCCCCATCGTCATGATGGATGAGCTGGCCTCGTTTGCCCTGCTGACGATTCCTTTGTTTATTTTGCTGGGTGCTGCGATTGGGGGTACCAATGCCGGCCGGGATATCTATGAGTCACTGCATCGATGGTTGGCCCGTGTCCCAGGTGGCCTGGTCATCGCAAACATCCTAGCCTGCGGCCTGTTTAGCGCCATCAGTGGATCGAGCCCGGCGACGGCTGCGGCCATCGGTAAGGCGGGTGTGCCCGAGATGATTCGCCGCGGTATCCCAATCCGCCTAGCGACTGGTTCGGTCTGTGCAGGGGGGACGCTTGGCATCCTGATTCCGCCGTCGATCACCATGATTCTGTATGGCATCTCCACCGAGACATCCATTGGACGGTTGTTCTTGGCGGGGGTGGTGCCCGGCATCATGCTGGTCATCATGTTCGCGGTCTACGCCTGGATGGTGAGTCTTATCGCAGAGCGCAAGGTGCAGGCCCAACATGCGCTGGCCAACCGCCAAGTCGAGTCGATTCGCTATACCTTTGCCGAGAAGATGGATGGGCTGGGCCGCGTGTCTCCCTTCATTCTGATCGTCATCATGATTGCCTATGCCATGTATGGTGGGATTGCCACACCCTCAGAGGTAGCGGCGATCTCGGCTGCCTTGGCCTTGGCCCTCGTGGTGTTGATCTACAAAGCTCGCACACGTCAGGATCAGTGGAAGATTTTCAGGGAGACGGTTCGAGAGTCGACCATGATCCTGATGATCATCGCGGCCGCCGCGGTGTTCTCCTACATGATGTCACTGCTGTATGTGACCCAGAGCGCTGCTCAGTGGCTGGTGGATCTGGGGCTCAACCGTTGGGTGCTCATGGCTGCCATCAACGTCTTTCTGCTGGTGGCTGGCATGTTCCTGCCTCCAGTTGCAATCATCTTGATGGTGATGCCCATCCTGACCCCGGTTCTTGAGGCCAATAACTTTGATCTGATTTGGTTTGCCGTGATTCTGACCATCAACATGGAGATCGGTCTGATCACCCCACCAGTGGGGTTGAACCTGTATGTCTTGAAAGGGGTGGTACCGGACGTATCCCTGAAGGACATCCTGATTGGCTCGATGCCTTTTGTGTTCCTGATGTTTGCCTCGATGTTTATTCTGGCGTTCTTCCCAGAACTAGCCCTCTGGCTTCCTAACCAGATGATGGGGGCGGCTCAGTAGTCTGGGCCTCCAGTAGCGGCTGGATCCTAGGCTGCTGGTTTGGATCAGTGGGGGGTTGTGACTCGACGACACAGTCGAGTAGCAACTCCCCATTTTGATTGGGTTGGACCTCTGGCTGTCCACACAGACGAGTGGTGCCGTCGGTGCTTCGAACCCGCAGGGGCAGCTCTGACGGCTGGCCGAGATCGACATGACCATCCGGACTAAAGCTGACGGCCCGACCGTGACGTTGTCGAATCTCCTGGATACCCTGGATCAAGATGGGCTCTAGGTTTAGTTTGGTGCTTAACTGCATTCGCCAGTCTTGGCGATGGTCCACTCGATAGGCCCTTCGCTTCGTGGTGGGCAGGCTGGTCTGGCCGCCCCTCCAGTCAATATAAAACGGCAGCGACTTGGCCGAGATGCGGTAATCAGGCCTAGACCATGCCGGTGCATTGGCGAACCAGATGCGTCCCTGGGCATCGGCCTTCTGATCAGGCTGCTGGTTCTGGCGCATGCTGGCGGCCGACAGGCCAGTGTTGTGAACCACCAGATTCGCATCAGAGAGTCGACCCAGGGTGAGCCCCTCGCTGGTGACCCAGAGCCGGCTGGCCAGTTGCCCTTGGATCTGATGTTGTGTTCCAAGTCGCCTCGCCGTCAGGCTTAGGCTGCCGATGGCGGCCTCCTGACGGAGGTCGAAGGCCTGCGAGGGCGTTGGGCCTTCCCGGCGGGTAAGACTGATGCTGCGGCCATACTCGCCGGCAGGTCTGTGATGCAGAGCTGCTTGGAGACTGGGCCGGCCGGTGTCATTGGTCTGCACAGAGACATCACTGTTCATCTGATGCCCAAGTGGCAGATGCAGGCTAAGCAAGACACCGTGGCCCGTCAGAGCGCTGTGCCGCCACTGGATTTGCAGCTGTGCGCCTTGCCCCAGCCGTTTTTGCCAACTCGCAAACGCCTGAAAGTCACCGGTGGCGGATTGTCCCAGGGACAGGCTGGCTTGGTGGCCAGAGGCAGCCCCGAAGGTCAGACCGATGTAACGCCCCGCCTGCCCCTGCTCCTCGAGGGTCAACTGGAAAAATCGGTCTTGTCGGAATATGGCCTGTAACCGGTGTTCGGGTTGGCAGGCTTGAGACCCATCGCAGGCCAGTCCCAGATCGGAACTGATCAGCCAGCGGGACCATCGCCTGCTGCTGATTCCCCCCAGTAATCGGCCGTGATCGGACTGAGCATTGCCGCGCTCCAACTGCAGGCGAAGGCTCTCAGAAATCGAGAGTCCACGATTGAGCTTGAACTGCTGCCAGTCCGACCCAAGGAAGACATCGATGATCTGTTCAGTGGGCGCGAGCAGCAGCGGGGAGTTGGTCCAAGGTAGGCCAATGACCTGGCGTTGGCCGTCGGCACCAATGACTTCTACTTGAAGTAGACCGGGCCCTGGTGAGCCCAGTAATCCGGACACCTGGTATTGACCGGTGGTCAGCAGGCTGCTGCTGTAGAGCGTATTACCGTTGGTATCCAGAAAGCGCAGTCGACTGGGCGATTGAAGGACAAGGTTGGCATGCGTCTGGGTCTGGCGTAGGGGCTGCGCGCGCGTGCTAAAGGCGATGCCGGTGGTTGCCACGGGCGTGTTGGTCTGGCCAGTCAATAGAGACTGATGTCCCAAGGTTAAGGAGGCGCCACTTGAAAAAAGGGTCTCACTGGACCAACTCGGACGACCCACCCCAAGGCCCAGACTCTGTTGTGCAAAAACCTGTGTATTGCCATGACTACCGGTCAGACCAAGGGTCTGACTGGTGGACCCGGCCAGTAGATCAATGGCGAGGCTAGGGATGGTCTGGATGTTACCCACCGGCTCGTTCACCAACGCAACCGCCTGATCGAGTCTGGTGGTCTGTCCGATGGTGAGTGATTTCGGCAGCAGCGATTCGGCTGGCAGGGTCAGCCTGGCGATACCGGCTGATTCATCGATCTGGCAACTATCCTGTGTGCTTTTATCAGAGCCCCCGATACGCAGGTAAGTCTGGCCCTCATGCACCACCACTGTCAGGGCGTCGGACTTGACCTGGGCTTTCAGGATGTCCGGCGATATGAGACAGGCCTGGGCACTCTCTTGCAGGACCTCAGTGCCCCGAGAGAGCTGTTGGCCATTGAGTTCAACGGCCAACAGCAGACTGATGAGGTTCACGGCTGAGAGGCTGTCTGGGTGCTGCGACAGAGCTCAACCGTCTCACCAGGCAACAGGGTTTGCGGACCCTGTAGATCCCGAGAGAGCACCAGGCGAACAGCGAGCTGTTCTGGATTTTTGAAGCGATGGCAGCCGGGACCTGTGGGGATGGTCGGTGTGTAGGCCACTGGTTCCTGAGCCTGTCGATAGACTGGCAGGCTGAATCGAAACCGAAAGGCCAGACCTTGGCCCAGACTGTCTTGGTCAGGCAGCTGCTCTACCAGCAGCCGATGGTAGGCAGACTGGTTCTTCACCCTGGCTCGAATCACTTGTCGACCACCCGCCTCTAGACTAAAAAAACGCGGTGATACATCGCCAGCGGCAGGCGTTGGCTCGGGCTGCCCGGGCTGCCAGTGAACCAGACGGACGGACCATTTAGATCCCGTCTGGAGGCTGGATCGGACTTCGGTGACGACAATGCCACCGGGGTCCGGGTGGAGTTGGGGTGGCGTAACGGCCAGCGC
>JBEDMQ010000130.1:0-3553 GCA_041171045.1 Pseudomonadota bacterium | reverse complement strand
GGGGGCATGTTGTAGTGGAGCATGAAGCGATCACGGTACTCGCCGGACAACGCATCGATGATCTGCTCGTCGCGATTGGTGCCCAGGGTGGCGACCACCAGGGCCTGCGTCTCACCGCGGGTAAAGAGTGCCGAGCCGTGGGTACGGGGCAGCACGCCGGTGCGGATCTCGATGGGACGAACGGTGCGGGTGTCGCGGCCGTCGATGCGGGGCTCACCATTGAGGATCTGGCCACGGACCACCGCAGACTCCAGACCAAACAGGGTGTCGGCAATCAGGTTGCCATCGAGCGACTTGCCAGCGGCAGTGGCCTCGGCGGTAACGGTCTCTTCGACCTTGGCGTAGACCTCTTTGATGCGCTGGGAGCGCTCTTGCTTGTTGCGCAGGCCGTAGGCCGCCTTGAGGTCTGCTTCGGCCAGGGCCTTGATGCGTGAGACAGCCTCTTCGTCTTTTGCGGCAGGCTGCCAGTCCCACTCGGGCTTGCCAGCCTTTTCAACCAGACGGTTGATGGCATCGATGGCAGCACGCATCTGCTCATGACCAAAGACCACGGCACCCAGCATGACGTCCTCGGGCAGTTGATCGGCCTCGGACTCCACCATGAGAACGGCCGACTCGGTGCCAGCCACCACCAGGTCCATCCGGGAGTCCTTGAGTTGGCTGAGGGTTGGGTTCAGCACGTACTGGTTGTTGATGTAACCCACACGGGCCGCACCGATGGGGCCATTGAAGGGCACACCCGAAATGGCCAGAGCAGCGGAGGCACCGATCATCGCGGCGATGTCGGGGTCAACCTCGGGGTTGAGGGACATGACCGTGGCCACCACCTGAACCTCGTTGTAGAAGCCCTCGGGGAACAGGGGACGAATGGGGCGGTCGATGAGGCGGCTGGTCAACGTTTCTTTTTCGCTGGGGCGGCCTTCACGCTTGAAAAAACCACCGGGGATCTTGCCCGCCGCGTAGGTCTTTTCCATGTAGTCAACGGTCAGGGGGAAGAAGTCTTGACCTGGCTTGGCGGACTTGGCCGCCACCACGGTGGCCAGCACCACGGTGTCATCGATGTTAACGACCACGGCACCGCCGGCCTGGCGAGCAATCTCGCCGGTTTCTAGCGTGACCGTGTGTTGACCGTACTGGAAGGATTCTTTTGCAATGTTGAACACGTTTGTTCCTTTATCAATAGATTGCAAGCCACTCATCCACCTGCAGCCCCTGCGGGCCGGCTTCCTGGCCTGGGCCAGGGAGACAGCAACAAAAAAGCCAGCTCAGCTTGGTGCTCTGAACTGGCTTGTCTGCCATTACTTACGCAGGCCCAGACGCTCAATCAGAGAGCGGTAGGTTGGCAGGTTGGTGCGCTTGATGTAGTCCAGCAGCTTGCGACGGCGGCTGACCATTTTGAGCAGGCCGCGACGCGAATGATGGTCTTTGGCATGCGCTTTGAAATGCTCGGTGAGTTCGTTGATTCGGTTGGTGAGCAAGGCAACCTGGACTTCCGGGGATCCGGTGTCGCCCTGAGCACGGGCGAAAGAAGTGACGATCTCGGCTTTTTTAGCCGTTTTTTGAGGCGTAACGACAGACATGTGGCATTCCTTTTTGAAGGGTGGACTTGCGGTGCACCTGCCAGGGCACACCGTGCTTTTTCAACGACTTAAGAGCGCAGAGTATAGGGGAATTCCCGTGGCAGCGCAACAGGCCGACCCAACCACAGACCGTCTTGTCCCCCCACCACTGCCAAACAGCCGGGCCCGCCATCGCTGGTAGGCCCTGGCCTGGACTCAGGGCTGCTGAGGATTCGCCTTGGGGGCCGTGGCCAGGCGGTTCAAGGCGTTGAGATAGGCCCGAGCGGATGCCACCACAATGTCTGGGTCAGCCCCCATGCCATTGACGATCCGGCCGTCCTTGGAGAGTCGCATGGTGACTTCGCCCTGGGATTCGGTGCCCGTGGTGATGGCGTTCACCGAGAAGAGTAGCAACTCTGCCCCGCTCTTGACCTGGTGCTCAATGGCGCGAACCGTGGCATCGACCGGCCCATTGCCCTGGGACTCGGAGGCGACCTCCTTGCCGTCGATGGAGAAGACCACCTTGCTCACAGGCTTCTCACCCATCTCGGAGTGCTGCGCCAGCGAGACCAGCTTGAACTTGTCGTCCTTTTCCTCGACCTCACCCATGACCAGGGCCTGGAGGTCCTCATCGAAGATCTCGGACTTGCGATCGGCGAGTTCTTTGAAGCGGGCGAAGGCCTCGTTCAAGGCCTGCTCACTCTCGAGTTCAATGCCAATGGCCTGCAGACGCTGGCGGAAGGCATTTCGGCCAGAGAGCTTGCCCAAGACAATGCGGTTGGCCGTCCAGCCCACGTCTTCGGCCCGCATGATCTCGTAGGTCTCGCGATGCTTGAGCACGCCATCTTGGTGAATGCCGGACTCGTGAGCAAAGGCGTTGGCCCCGACAATGGCCTTGTTGGGCTGAACCGGGTAGCCGGTGATCTGAGAGACCAGACGTGAGGCCGGGACGATCTGCGAGGTGTCGATGTTGCTGTCGCAGCCAAAGACGTCCTTGCGGGTCTTCACGGCCATGACGATTTCCTCAAGGCTGGCGTTGCCAGCCCGCTCGCCCAGGCCGTTGATGGTGCACTCCACCTGACGGGCGCCAGCCAAAACCGCCTGAAGCGAATTGGCCACGGCCATGCCCAGGTCGTTGTGGCAATGGGTGGACCAGACCACGTTCTTGGCCCCAGGTGTCTTGGCAATGAGCTGGGCCATGCGATCGCCCCACTGCCCCGGCACGCTGTAGCCCACCGTGTCGGGCACGTTGATGGTGCGGGCACCCGCCTTGATGACCTCGCCAAAGACCCTGATCAGGAAGTCAATGTCAGAGCGGACAGCATCCTCGGCCGAGAACTCGACGTCATCGGTGAACTGTCCTGCGAACTTGACCGCTGCCACGGCGGCCTCGACGACCTGGTCAGGGCTCATGCGCAGCTTTTTTTCCATGTGAATGGGGCTGGTCGCAATAAAGGTGTGAATCCGCTTTTTGGCGGCGGGGGCTACCGCCTCACCAGCCGTCCGAATGTCTTTCTCGGTGGCCCGAGCCAGCGAGCAGACCGTGCTGTCCTTGATGGACTCGGCCACCGCCCGGACGGCCTCGAAGTCGCCAGGACTGGCCGCCGCGAAGCCGGCCTCGATGACATCCACGCGCAGGCGCTCGAGTTGACGGGCAATGCGGACTTTTTCGTCCTTGGTCATGGAGGCCCCGGGGCTCTGTTCACCGTCCCGCAAGGTGGTGTCAAAAATGATCAATTGCTCGGTCATGGCTGCGTCCTTATTTAACTGGTGCCCACCGGTTCGGTCTTGTTCCGAGGGCATGAATGCCTGGTGGAACAACAAACCGCGTGGTCCGGCAAGGGCTTGAAACTAGTTTGAGATTGTATGTCCGCTGAAGGCTTGGCTGGTGCGGACGGCCAGCGAGGGGGGTCTTAGGAGCGCGCGCGGCGCAGTCGACCCCGCTGAGCGGCTAGACCTAGCAGGCTCAGTAGAAGAAGGGCAGAAAGGGCAAA
>JBEDMQ010000129.1:0-6098 GCA_041171045.1 Pseudomonadota bacterium | reverse complement strand
GCCGATGAACACCGGGCCCGAGCCCAGGCCGTTCGAGCTGCGGCCAAGGCGGCGGCTCGCCACGTTGCCATCCTGGTTGATCTGCAGGGCCCCAAGATTCGTGTGGGCAAGTTCGCCAACGGCAAGATCGAACTCGCCAATGGTGATCGGTTTCGCTTCAACACCGAATGCGCGTTGGGTGATCAGCAGCAGGTGGGGCTGGACTATCCGGAGTTGGTGGGTGATGTCTCGTTAGGGGACACTCTGCTGCTCAACGATGGCCTGATCTCCATGCGGGTCGATGCAGTGGGGGCCACCACTATCGACTGCACCGTACTCGAGGGGGGTGTGCTGTCCGATCGCAAGGGCATCAACCGCCAAGGCGGTGGACTGACCGCCCCAGCACTGTCTGACAAAGACAAACAAGACATCCTGGTGGCCGCTGAGATCGAGGCCGATTTTCTAGCCGTTTCGTTCCCCAAAAATGCCCAGGACATGCAAGAGGCCCGTGAACTGCTCAAGGCAGCGGGCGGCCATGCCTGGCTGATTGCCAAGATTGAACGCGTGGAGGCCATTGAAAACCTGGCCGAGATCATCGAGGCCAGCAATGGTCTGATGGTGGCTCGGGGTGATCTGGCTGTTGAGGTGGGCGAGGCGGCCGTGCCAGCCTTGCAGAAAAAGATGATTCGCATGGCCAGAGAGGCCAACCGCTTGACCATCACGGCCACGCAGATGATGGAGTCCATGATCAGCTCGCCCGTGCCCACCCGGGCCGAGGTCAGTGACGTGGCCAATGCGGTGCTCGATGGCACCGATGCCGTCATGCTCAGTGCCGAGACGGCAGCCGGTCAGTTTCCGGTGCGAACGGTTCAGACCATGGTGCGAATCTGTGTGGAGGCTGAAAAATCCACCCAGACCACCCTGGACACCCACTGGCTGGACCGCACCTTCAGTCGCATCGACCAGTCGGTGGCCATGGCGGCACTCTTTACCGCACGTCACCTGGACATCAAAGCCATTGCTGCTCTGACAGAGTCGGGCGCCACGGCCTTGTGGATCTCCCGGCTGAACGCCGGCGTGCCGGTCTACGCCTTGTCGCCATCCTCGCGATCCAGGCGCCGGATGGCCCTTTATCGAGACGTGGAGCCCATGCGCATCGACGTGGATGGGCTGGACCGAGATCAGGTGCTTCGGCTGGCGGAGCAGCGGCTGGTGGACGAGGGCTTGGTGGCTGCAGGGGACATGATCGTCCTGACCGTCGGCGAGCCGATTGGCCAGGCTGGGGGGACCAACACCATGAAAATCGTCCAGGTGAGCGCAACGCCCGGTCAGGGCTAAAATAAGCGTTTTTTGGGAGGAAACCCATGGCACTGGTCTCCATGCGCCAGCTCTTAGACCACGCCGCTGAAAACGGCTATGGCATCCCTGCTTTTAACGTCAACAACCTGGAACAGGTCCAGGCCATCATGTCCGCCGCCAGCGAACTCGATGCCCCCGTGATCATGCAGGCCAGTGCGGGCGCTCGGAAGTATGCCGGTGAGGGTTTCCTAAAGTATTTGATTCACGCTGCGGTCGAGACCTACCCCAAGGTACCCGTGGTTATGCACCAAGACCATGGCCAGAGCCCTGATGTCTGCCGAGGCGCGATTGACCTCGGTTTTTCCAGCGTCATGATGGACGGTTCTCTCGAGGCGGACGGCAAGACCATCTCCAGCTATGAGTACAACGTCGACGTTACCCGAAAGGTGGTCGACATGGCCCACAAGATCGGCGTGTCAGTCGAGGGTGAGCTGGGCTGTCTGGGATCTTTAGAGACCATGAAGGGCGACAAGGAAGACGGCCACGGCACCGACGCCACCATGACCATTGACCAACTGCTGACCGATCCGGAGCAGGCGGCCGACTTTGTTAAAAAGACCCAGGTCGATG
Organism: Pseudomonadota bacterium; assembly: GCA_041171045.1. GTDB lineage: Bacteria > Pseudomonadota > Gammaproteobacteria > Burkholderiales > Burkholderiaceae_A > Hahnella. Next base: position 4,190 of record JBEDMQ010000129.1, on the reverse strand, counting down.
CACTGGCCATTGCCATCGGCACCAGCCATGGCGCCTATAAATTTACTCGCAAGCCCACCGGTGACATTCTGGCCATCTCTCGCATCAAAGAGATCAACCGGCGCATCCCCAACACCCATCTGGTCATGCATGGCTCCTCCAGTGTTCCCCAAGAGCTGCTGGCCGAGATTCGAGAGTTTGGCGGTGACATGAAGGAAACCTACGGCGTACCCGTTGAAGAAATTCAGCAGGCCATTCAACACGGCGTGCGCAAGATCAACATTGACACCGACATTCGGCTGGCCATGACGGCGGCCATTCGTCGTTACATGGGTGAGAACCCCTCCAAGTTTGACCCCCGCGACTACCTCAAGCCCGCCCGCGAGGCGGCCAGGCAGATCTGCCTGGCCCGTTACAAAGCCTTTGGCTGTGCTGGCCAGGGCAGCAAGATCAAGCCCGTCACGCTGGTGGACATGGCTGCCAACTATGCCGCTGGCAAGTTGATGCAGACCGTTCAATGACCGCCCTCTACCAGACCAGCATTCGCAGCCTGCCGCTGATCGCCCGCGGCAAGGTCCGCGACATCTACGCGGTGGGCGAGGACAAGCTGCTAATGGTCGCCAGTGATCGCTTGTCGGCCTTTGATGTGGTGATGAACGAGCCCATTGCCGATAAGGGTGTGGTGCTCAATCGCATGACCGAGTTCTGGTTTGCCAAGCTCGCTCACGTGGTGCCCAACCACCTCACTGGCATCGACCCCGAGACCGTGGTAGCTCCGACCGAAGTCGACCAGGTTCGTGGCCGGGCTGTCGTGGCCAAGCGGCTCAAGCCCCTGCCCGTCGAGGCGGTGGTTCGTGGCTACCTGATTGGGGGTGGCTGGAAGGATTACCAGGCCAGTGGTCAGGTCTGTGGCATCGACCTGCCGACGGGGCTCAAGCAGGCCAGCCATCTGCCAGAGCCCATCTTTACGCCTGCCCGCAAGGCCGCAGTCGGTGAGCACGACGAGAACATCTCGTTCGAAACCGTCATCGAGATGATTGGTGAGCCATTGGCCCAAGAGATTCGCCGCATCAGCATCCAGCTTTATCAAGAGGCCGCCGCCTATGCCTTGGAGCAGGGCATCATCATTGCCGACACCAAATTTGAGTTTGGATTGGACGACAAGGGTGTTCTGCACTTGATGGACGAGGTGCTCACAGCAGATTCTTCTCGTTACTGGCCGGCAGACTCTTATGCCGAAGGCATCTCCCCACCAAGCTTCGACAAGCAGTACGTGCGCGACTACCTGGAGACTCTGGACTGGGGCAAGACTGCGCCGGCTCCTGACTTGCCCCCGCATGTGATTGAGCGAACCGCTGCCAAGTATCGCGAGGCACTGTTTAGAATCGCGGGGGTTCGCATGCCAGTGGTCGGTGTGGTCATGGGATCTCAGTCCGACTGGGAGGTCATGAAGCACGCTGTCGATATTCTGGACAAGTTCGGTATCCCGCATGAGGCCCGTGTGGTCTCGGCACACCGTATGCCGGACACGCTCTATGACTATGCGGAGCAGGCCTGTGCTCGGGGTCTTCGCGGCATTATCGCCGGCGCTGGGGGTGCTGCTCACCTACCGGGCATGCTGGCGGCCAAGACCACGGTGCCGGTATTTGGAGTGCCCGTGCCCTCCAAGTATTTGCGGGGCGAAGACTCCTTGTATTCCATCGTTCAGATGCCCAAGGGGATTCCAGTGGCCACCTTTGCCATTGGCGAGGCGGGTGCAGCCAACGCGGCCTTGCATGTGATTGCCACGCTGGCGACCGAGGACGAGATCCTTCGAGACCGTCTGGCGGCCTTTCGGTCTGAGCAGACCAGTGCTGCAGTCTCGATGAATGCGAGCCTGGGTAAGCCTACCGAATGAACATTGGGTTGTTGGGCGGTGGGCAACTGGGTCGCATGATGATCCAGGCGGCCCATCAACTGGGGCATACCGTCACGGTCCTGGATCCAGATCCGAATGGACCGGCAGGGCAGATCGCGGATCAGGTGATTGTTGGGGCCTACGATGATCCACAGGCCCTGGCCCAGTTGGCGCAGTCGGCCAGCGTCTTCACCACCGAATTCGAAAACGTTCCGGCCGCCTCACTGCGGTTTCTGGCAGCCCATGGCCAGACCTATCCCAATGCGGACTGTGTCGAGAAGGCGCAGGATCGACTCGTCGAGAAGGCCTTTATTCAGTCGGCCGGTGTGGCCGTTGCGGCCCATGCTGCCATTCGGTCGGTTGACGATCTCAAGACCTGCGCAGCCGAGCTGTTCCCGGCGATTCTCAAGACGGCCCGCCTGGGATACGACGGTAAGGGACAGGCGGTTGTGCAGAACCGTGACCAGGCCATTGAGGCTTTCAAGTCCATGGGCGCTGTGGTCTGTGTCTTGGAGAAAAAGCTGCCTCTTGCCAAAGAGATCTCGGTCATCATCGCTCGTCATGCGGATGGCTCGGTGGCAGTCTTTCCGGTGGGCGAGAACATTCACAAGGGTGGCATTCTGGATACCACCACGGTGCCAGCGCAGATTGATGATCAACTCGCGAGCACTGCTCGTGATGCGGCTAGTCGCATTGCTCAGACCATGGACTATGTGGGCGTGCTCTGTGTGGAGTTTTTTGTACTGGCCGATGGCAGTCTGGTTGCCAACGAGATGGCCCCCCGGCCCCACAACAGTGGCCACTACAGCATCGAGGCCTGCCAGACCAGTCAGTTTGAACAGCAGGTTCGCATTTGTACCGGCCAGGCACTGGGCTCAACCGACCTGAAGTTTCCAGTACGCATGACCAATCTCTTGGGGGACCTCTGGTTTCCAAATGGCGAGGCTTCTGGTCCGGTTGAGCCGAACTGGGCTGCTATGACACAGACGCCTGGCAGCAGTCTGCATCTCTATGGCAAGGCTCAGGCCCGGCCGGGTCGCAAGATGGGTCACCTGACCCAGCGACTGGATGTCTGATCAGGCACTGATCGATCGGGCTGCCAGGAGCCTGGCTGCAGGCCATCTGGTGGCCTTTCCAACGGAGACGGTCTATGGCCTGGGTGCCGATGCCTTGTCTTCATCAGCAGTAGCCCGAATTTTCTCCACCAAAGGCCGACCGGCAGACCACCCGTTGATTGTCCACGTGGCGACCCTTTCAGCGGCCAAAGCCCTGGCAGGACAGTGGCCAGACACCGCAGACCGGCTGGCCCAGGCCTTCTGGCCAGGACCGCTGACCTTGATTGTTCAAAAGGCTGACTGCGTCCCGATGGCTGTGACCGGTGGCCAGCAGACGGTTGGGCTGCGTGTGCCCAGTCACTCCATGGCACTGGATCTTTTGAGTGCATTTGGGCAGGTCGGCAGTGGTGCCGTTGCTGCACCCTCGGCCAACCGATTTGGTGGTGTGAGCCCCACCCGTGCCCAGGACGTTACCCGCAGCCTGGCCGGGCGTCTCGGTCCAAATGATCAGATCCTGGATGGCGGCGCCTGTCAGGTGGGACTGGAGAGCAGTATCGTGGACTGCACGGTGGACCCGCCAAGGCTCTTGCGTCCCGGTGGTCTGCCCAGAGCCGCGATTGAGGCGGTGGTGGCCCTGGCACCCCCAGCACAACCCCCGGTATCCCCGTTACCGTCCAAGGGGGTCGCATCGACCGAGGCCCCTCAGACCCACCAGGCTCCGCGTGTCTCCGGCTCGATGGACTCTCACTACGCACCGACCACTCGCCTGTTGATGCTGTCGCGTCCCGCCTTGTTGAGCAGGTGTGATGCCAGGAAGGCCTCCCAGCAGACCCTGCTGGCCGGTCAGGTGTCTCGGGCTGCGCTTTGTTTCTGCTTTGACCCAACGGGCGTGACCGCCTCGCCTGGTCTGACCATTCAGCAGGCCCCCGCCAATGCGGCTGACTATGGCCGCTCTCTCTATGCGCGACTCAACGACTGGGATCAGCAGGGCTTTGACGAGCTCTGGCTGGAGACCCCACCGTTAACACCCGAATGGGAAGCCGTCTGGGATCGCCTGCGTCGCGCCAGCCACAGAGATTCTTTGGCGGCAACGTAACCGTTACGCGATGGTTCGATCACCACCTGGGTGTTAGCTGGTCTGGTATTCGCTGATCTCGATCAGGTTCTGGTCAGGATCACGGACGTAGACCGAGAGAATTTTCCCCACAGCACCGGTGCGTCCAATGGGTCCCTCGATGATCGGCCAATTGGCCCTGGCC
>JBEDMQ010000128.1:0-2654 GCA_041171045.1 Pseudomonadota bacterium | reverse complement strand
CCGAGCGGGCCTTGGCGGGCAAGCTCGACCCCGTGATCGGCCGCGACGATGAGATTCGCCGCTGCATTCAGATCCTTCAGCGTCGGACCAAGAACAACCCGGTGTTGATCGGTGAGCCTGGCGTGGGCAAGACAGCCATTGTCGAGGGCCTGGCCCAGCGGATCGTTAATGGCGAGGTGCCCGAGGGCCTCAAGGGCAAGAAGGTCCTCAGCCTGGACATGGCCGCGCTGTTGGCCGGGGCTAAGTTTCGAGGCGAATTCGAGGAGCGCCTGAAGGCCGTGCTCAAAGATGTCGCCGCCATGGCCGAGCAGGGCGCTCACCCCATTGTCTTCATCGACGAGATTCACACCATGGTCGGCGCCGGCAAGGCCGAAGGGGCCATGGACGCCGGCAACATGTTGAAGCCCGCCCTGTCACGCGGTGAGTTGCACTGCATTGGCGCCACTACGCTAGACGAGTACCGCAAGTACATTGAAAAAGATGCCGCCTTGGAGCGCCGCTTCCAGAAGGTGCTGGTGGGCGAGCCCACCGTTGAGGCCACGATTGCCATTCTGCGTGGCCTGCAAGAGCGCTACGAACTGCACCATGGGGTGGACATCACCGACCCGGCCATTGTGGCTGCGGCCGAGCTCTCGCATCGCTACATCACCGACCGCTTTCTGCCTGACAAGGCCATTGACCTGATCGATGAGGCTGCTAGCCGCATCAAGATGGAGATCGACTCCAAGCCCGAAGTCATGGACAAGCTCGATCGTCGACTGATTCAGCTCAAGATCGAGCGCGAGGCCGTTCGCAAGGAAAAGGACGAGGCCTCTAAAAAGCGCTTCGAGCTCATCGAGCAAGAGATCGAGCGCCTGGAGCGCGAGCTCGCTGACCTAGAGGAAGTCTGGAAGAGCGAGAAGGCGGCCGTTCAGGGCTCACAGAGCATCAAGGAAGAGATCGAAAAGCTGCGCCTGGAGATCGAGCAGTTCACCCGCAAGGGCGACTGGCAGAAGGTTAGCGAGCTGCAGTACGGCCGGCTGCCCGAGCTGGAGGCTCGCCTGAAGGCAGCCGATGCCAAGGAGCAGGGCGCCGAGGCTGGCAAGCCCAGGTTGCTGCGCACCCAGGTGGGGGCCGAGGAGATCGCTGAAGTGGTCTCGCGGGCCACCGGCATTCCGGTCTCCAAGATGATGCAAGGCGAGCGTGAAAAGCTGCTGGGCATGGAGTCTCACCTGCACAAGCGGGTGGTGGGCCAGGGCGAGGCCGTGCGTCTGGTGAGCGATGCCATTCGTCGCTCGCGTGCTGGTCTGTCCGACCCCAACCGTCCCTATGGCTCATTCCTCTTCCTTGGCCCCACTGGTGTGGGCAAGACCGAGCTCTGCAAGGCGCTGGCCCAGTTTCTATTTGATTCCGAGGAGCACCTGGTGCGCATTGACATGAGCGAGTTCATGGAGAAGCACTCGGTCTCAAGGCTCATCGGGGCTCCACCGGGATACGTCGGCTATGAAGAGGGCGGCACCCTGACCGAAGCCGTTCGTCGCAAGCCCTACAGCGTGATTCTCTTGGACGAGGTGGAGAAGGCCCATCCCGATGTCTTCAATGTGCTGCTGCAGGTGCTCGACGATGGCCGGCTGACCGATGGCCAGGGGCGCACCGTGGACTTTCGAAACACCGTGGTGGTCATGACCAGCAACCTGGGCTCGCCCGAGATTCAACGTCTGGCCGGCCAGCCCAGTGAGGAGATCAAGGAGGCTGTCATGGCCGAGGTCAAGGGCCATTTCCGACCGGAGTTCATCAACCGGATCGACGAGATCGTGGTCTTCCATGCCCTCGATGCCGCCAACGTCCGCAGCATTGCCGACATTCAGTTGCAGCGTCTGGCTGCCCGACTGGCCGAGCGTGACCTGCGTCTGGAGATCTCGTCGGAGGCCTTGGACGAGATTGCCAAGGTGGGCTTTGACCCGCTCTTTGGCGCCAGGCCGCTGAAGCGGGCCATTCAGTCCCAGATCGAGAACCCCGTGGCCCGACTGATTCTGGAAGGCCGATTTGGGCCCAACGATGTGGTGCCGGTGGATGTCAAAGACGGAGCCTTTAGCTTCGAGAGGGTGGTGCACTGATGCAGTCGGCCGGCCTCTGGCGGCGCTTTGTCTGCATGGGCTACGAGGGCTTCTTGCTGCTGGGGCCCACCCTGGTCTTGGGCTTTCTCTATGCCGTGATCGTCGGGCAGGACCAGGGGCATCCTGGTCATGAGGAGCTCAAGCGCACCGGCCTGCAGGTCCTCATGCTCACCATCTACCTGGCCTACTTTGTCTGGGGTTGGGCCAAGGGACGGGTCACCCTGCCCATGCAGACCCTGGGCCTGCGTCTGGTCGATGCCCAGTCAGGCGGCCCGGTCTCAGTTCGCCAGGCCTTGATTCGGGGACTGGTGGGCCTGGTCTCGGTCTTTTCTGGCCTTTGGCTGGTGGTCGGCCTGTTGCGGCCCGATCGTCAGACCCTGCATGACTGGGCAGCCGGCACCCGGCTTGTCTACCAGCCACGTTCTCGATAGACTAACGGGCTTGCAGATTGAACCGTCAGGGCAGGGCCCACAAGGCCCGCGCCCTGCCGATCCATCAGCTCCAAGGCCCCGTCGCAAGGCCTGTGTCGCTGGCAGGGGTCCAGAGTCGTTCTAAACC
>JBEDMQ010000127.1:0-8254 GCA_041171045.1 Pseudomonadota bacterium | reverse complement strand
GGCGTCACGGCAAGCCCCAGGCTGCGTGCAAAGTCCAAGCCCCAGGCACTGGCCCCAATCGCAGGCACCGGCAGGCCACCTGTTGCCACCACCAGCTGACCCGCCAGAGTGTCACCGTGGCCCTGGGTCTGAACCCGCCAATGAGCACCCTCGGCACTGATGGCCGCGACCGACGCCGGATGTCTAACCTCGACACCACCTGCCTGACACTCGTCGATGAGCAACTTGATGATCTGCGTTGCACTGTCATTGCAGAACAGTTGGCCCTTGTGCTTTTCGTGAAAGGCAATGCCATGGTCTCGCACCAGGCTGATGAACTGTTTGGATCGATAGCCGGCCAGCGCCGGTTTTACAAACCCCGGGTTCAGGCTAAGAAAGTGTTCAGGGCTTGTGTTGCGGTTGGTGAAATTGCAACGACCCCCACCGCTGATTCGAATTTTTTCGCCAATCGTCTGGGCATGGTCGAGCACCAGAACCGACAGGCCACGCTGGCCAGCAACGCCGGCGCAGAAGAGTCCTGCCGCGCCGGCACCAATCACAACGACGTCGTAATGAAACTTCACGAGCCTTGGAACTCCCTTTCCGATATGCCTGCTCATGCTAATCGACTCGCTCAGAGACTGCATGATCAGGGCATGCGGCCCCAAGACCATTGGACGCGTTAAGCTTGAAAGCTATGGCAATCAGCCAAAACCTCATGCGCTCAGGGAACGACCCCATCCAGCGACTCCAGAATCTGGCGGTCGTCGTTGGCCTGCATGCCGTGGGCGTCGTGGGGCTGGTCTACACGGCCAACCAGATCGACCTGCAGGTCTCCGAATCCAAACCCATTCTGGCCAGCATCATTGCGCCATCCAGCCCCTCTCCAGTGGTGGTGCCCGCACCAACCCCGCCCAAGCCGGTGGTCAAAGAGACCCCCAAAAAGATTCTGACCTCCCCGCCTGCACCAACGCCAGTAGCGCCAACACCAGAGCCGGTCAAGAAGGCCGAGCACAGCCCAGTCGTGGAACAGAGGACCGACACAAAGACCAAGGCTAGCCAGGAGGCGGCAGCGTCCGAAGTCATCCAGCCCAAGTTCGATGCGGACTATCTGAACAATCCAAAGCCTGGCTACCCGTCCATCTCCCGCCGACTGGGTGAGGAGGGAGTGGTCATGCTGCGCGTCTATGTCAGCGCCCAAGGCACCCCAGACCAAATTCAATTGCTCAAATCCAGTGGCTTTGCCCGCCTGGACCAGGCCGCCCAAGAGGCGGTTGGCCGCTGGCGGTTTGTACCGGCCAGACAAGGCAAAATAGCCACAGCCGCCTGGGTTCAAGTACCCGTTTCGTTCCAACTCCGGAGATAGCCATGCCAACCGCTCAGCCCATGGGCTTTAGCCACTTCCTCAGCCAGACCGATGCCCTGGGTCTAGCCCTGTTTGTCATCTTGATTGCCATGTCAGTGGCCAGCTGGACGGTGATTGTCACCAAAATCCGCCAGGCCATGGGCCGCAAGAAAGGGGCCGCCGCATTTGTCCAGGAGTTTCAGGCCATCAGCAGCCTGGACGGCTTAAAGACCCTGGCAAACCAGCACGCGGATGCCCATGGGCGCATTGCCCAGGCCGCACTGTCGGCTGCCAACTATGCGAGCGTCAAGACCGGCACTGGACTCATTGATGCAGAGAGCCCCAGCGAGCTGGTGAGCCGTGCCTTGCAGCAGGCCATCGACGAAGAGGCCGCCCGCCAGGAATACGGCCAGACGCTACTGGCATCGGTGGCCTCCAGCGCCCCGTTTGTGGGGCTGTTCGGGACGGTCTGGGGCATCTACCACGCACTGGTGAGCATTGGCATGAGTGGTCAGAGCTCTCTGGATCAGGTGGCTGGCCCCGTAGGGGAGGCCTTGATCATGACGGCCCTGGGCCTGGCTGTTGCCATTCCGGCCGCCCTGGCCTACAACGCCTTCCAGCGCCAGGCCCGGCTTTACGGTGCACAACTGGAACGCTTTGCCCACGACCTCTTTGTCTTGATTGCCACTGGCAGCAAGCCACGCTAAGGGGAAGAGCCATGGCCTTTCACGTCTCTTCTAAGACCGGGCGACACCAGCCCAACCCCGAGATCAACATGGTGCCGCTGATCGACGTCATGCTGGTGCTGGTCATCATTTTCATGGTTACTGCTCCGCTGATGACCCATGCCGTCAAGGTGGACCTGCCCAAGGCCAGCAGCCAGAAGAATGAGGTCAAGCCGCAGACCATCTCGCTGTCGATTGATGCCAGCGGCACGCTTTACTGGAACAAGGAAAAAGCAGACTGGGCTGCACTGCCAGATCGCCTGAAAGCCGAGGCAGCCAAGGACCCCCAGCCCGAGCTCCACATTCGGGCCGATGAGAACACCGCCTACAAAAAAGTGGCAGAGCTTATGAGCGAAGCCGCCAAGGTGGGCCTGACCAAGATTGGGTTTGTGACCGACCCAAAATAACCAGACAAGCCTGCACTCGCTGGCCTAGACGGTCACGCGATCTAAGCCGCCACCGCTACCGGTGCCCTGCTGTCCTGATCGGGCACGCTGCTGCGAATCAGGTAATCAAAAGCACCCAAGGCGGCCTTGGCCCCCTCGCCTGCTGCAATAACGATCTGCTTGTAGGGTGTGATGGTGCAATCACCTGCCGCAAAGACGCCAGGCACGTTGGTAGCGCCGTGGCTATCGACCACAATTTCGCCGTACTTGCTGAGCTCCACTGTGCCCTTAAGCCATTCGGTATTGGGGACCAGACCAATCTGCACAAAGACACCCTGCAGGGCCAGCTGATGGACCTGGCCAGAAACGCGGTCTTTGTAGGTCAGGCCGGTCACCTGGTTGCCATCGCCATTGATTTCAGTGGTCTGGGCATTGGTGATGATGGTGACGTTGGGTAGGCTGCGAGCCTTGGCCACCAGCACGGCATCGGCCTTGAGCTGGTCTGCAAACTCCACCACAGTGACTTGCGAGACCACACCAGCCAGGTCAATCGCAGCCTCAATGCCTGAGTTACCGCCACCAATCACAGCCACGGCCTTGCCCTTAAACAGCGGGCCATCGCAGTGCGGGCAATAGGCCACGCCGCGGTTCTTGTATTCCTGCTCACCGGGCACGTTCACATTGCGCCAGCGAGCGCCGGTCGAAAGAATGACCGAGCGGCTCTTTAGAACGCCACCATTGGCCATGTGGACCTGAACTAGGCCACCAGCCTGCGCTGGGGCCACAATCTTGTCGGCGCGCTGCAGGTTCATGATGTCCACGTCGTAGTACTTAACGTGGCGCTCTAGATCGGCCGCGAACTTGGGGCCATCGGTCTCGAGCACCGAAATGTAGTTCTCAATGCCCAGGGTGTCGTTGGTCTGACCACCGAAACGCTCTGCAGCCAGGCCCGTGCGGATGCCTTTGCGGGCGGCATACACAGCAGCCGCAGCACCGGCAGGACCACCACCCACCACCAGGACATCGAATGCTTCCTTGGCGTCGATCTTGGCCTTGTCCTTTTCGTCGGACTTGGTGTCGAGCTTGGCCACAATCTCCTCAACCGTCATACGGCCCGAGCCAAAGAGCTCGCCATTTAGAAAGACCATGGGCACGGCCATGATCTTGCGGGCGTTCACCTCGTCTTGATACAGGCCACCGTCGATCACCACCGTCTCGACCTTGCTGTTCAGAATCGCCATCAGGCTTAGGGCCTGCACGACATCGGGACAGTTGTGGCAAGACAGCGACATGTAGACCTCGAAGCTGTAGTCGCCATCCAGAGCCTGAATGCTCTCGATGACATCTGCCTCGACCTTGGGTGGATGACCGCCAGCCCAGAGCAGCGCCAAGACCAGCGAGGTGAACTCATGCCCCAGAGGAACCGCCGCAAATCGCAGCGACATGTCGGTGCCATCGCGAGCCACCGTGAAGGACGGGCTGCGACTGTCCTGGCCGTCGTAACGAACCGAGACCTTGTCAGACAGGCCTGCAATGGTCTCCAACAGTGCTCGCATCTCGGCTGCACTGGGCTGGTCAGACAGCGTTCCAGTAAGCGTGATGGGATAGACAAGCTTTTGAAGATAGGCCTGCAGTTGGGCTTTGAGCTGGTCGTTCAGCATGGCGGTCTCCGGCGAGGTGACAGACAGCGATTAGAAAAGAAGGGGCAGGCCTTTTGGGCCCGCCCCGGTGTCAAGATCGATTAGATCTTGCCAACTAGATCGAGCGAGGGTGTCAGGGTCTCAGCACCGGGCGTCCACTTGGCAGGGCACACCTGACCGGGGTTCGCAGCGATGTACTGGGCAGCCTGCACCTTACGCAGCAGCTCGTTAGCGTCACGACCGATGCCGTTGTCGTGGATTTCGCAGAGCTTGATCATGCCCTCGGGGTTGATCACGAAGGTGCCGCGCAGGGCCAGACCCTCTTCTTCGATCATGACGTCGAAGTTGCGGGTGATGGTGCCGGTGGGGTCACCAACCAGGGGGTACTTGACCTTGCTGATGGTCTCGGAGGTCTCGTGCCAGGCTTTGTGGGTGAAGTGGGTGTCGGTCGACACGCCGTAGATCTCTACGCCCAGAGCCTTGAAAGTGTCGTAATGGTCGGCCAGGTCACCGAGTTCAGTGGGGCAGACAAAGGTGAAGTCGGCGGGGTAGAAGAACACCACGGACCACTTACCCTTTAGGGTGGCTTCGGTGATCTCGACAAATTTGCCGTTTTGGAATGCGGTGGCCTTGAAAGGCTTGATTTCGGTATTGATCAGGGACATGTTGGTCTTCTTTCGTTGGGAGGATTATTCATTCTTGACGGCTAATGTGGCGACGCAACTAGTGCACCGCAACGACATCTTCCCCGTAAGTGAAAACCCGATCAAATTGTAATTTTCAATCGGGCCGATAGTCCGCCGCTAACAACGGCCCCACTCTACCAACTGGTCTCGCGCTCAGGCGTGGCCGACACCTGGTGAATGCTGAGGTCGGCGCCGTTGTACTCGTCTTCTTGGTCCAGGCGCAGCCCCATAAAGGCCTTGGTCAGTCCATAGACCACAAAGCCGCCCACCAGGGCGATGGCGATGGCCAATCCCGTACCGATCAGCTGACTGACCAGGCTGACCCCGCCCAGACCACCCAGTGCTGCACTGCCAAAAATACCGCAGGCTACCGCCCCAAAGGCACCGCACAGACCATGCAAGGGCCAGACGCCCAGCACGTCGTCGATTCGCAACTTGTTCTGGGTATAGGCAAACATCTTGACGAACAGCAGGCCCGCCATGAAGCCCACCGCCAAGGAGCCCACCGGGTGCATGACATCGCTGCCAGCACAGACAGCCACCAGGCCCGCCAGGGGGCCGTTATAAATAAAGCCCGGATCATTGCGACCAATGGCCAAGGCAGCCAACGTTCCACCCACCATCGCCATCAGGCTATTAAGCGCCACCAAGCCCGAGATGTCGGCAACCTTCTGGGCGCTCATGACGTTAAAGCCAAACCAACCGACAATCAGGATCCAGCTGCCCAGGGCCAAGAATGGGATGCTGCTGGGTGGGTGGGCCGCCACGGCACCTTCTTTGCGATACCGGCCTGTGCGGGCCCCCAACAAGACCACTGCCGTCAGCGCAATCCAGCCACCGACTGCATGAACCACAGCAGACCCTGCAAAGTCATGAAAAGGCGCTCCAAACTGCGCCTTGAGGGCGTCCTGAAAACCAAAATTGTTGTTCCAGACCAGCCCTTCAAAGAAGGGATAGATCAGCCCGACCAGAGCGATGGTGGCCAACAGCTGAGGGCCAAATTTGGCGCGCTCTGCGATGCCTCCGGAGATGATGGCAGGAATAGCGGCTGCAAAGGTGAAGAGGAAGAAGAACTTGGTGAGCTCAAAGCCACTGTTGGCGACCAGTTTGTCGGCCCCAACCAGAAAGTTCACGCCGTAGGCCACGCCATAACCAATGAAGAAATAGGCGATGGCGCTGACTGACAAGTCTGCAATGATCTTGACCAAGGCATTGACCTGGTTCTTCTGGCGAACCGTGCCGACCTCGAGAAAGGCAAAGCCTGCGTGCATGGCCAGCACCATGATGGCGCCCAGCAAAATGAACAAGGTGTCTACAGCTTGCATTTAGTGCTTCTCCTCCCAGAGGGTTTTTTGTCTGTGATCAGTAGAAGGTGGCAGCGGCTCATCCTGATTCGTCTGATGCTCCGGGCGCATTTTAGCCGCCTGGGTCGGGTGTATGGTCTCCAGCAGACGCCTGGCCAGAATCTCGTAGATGCTCTGCCGGCAGATGATCTTGGAAGTTAGGTTGGCAATGACAGCGGACAGCATCAGATAGATAAAGGCATCTTGGCTACCGGTCATCTCCATCACGATCACGGTGGCGGTCACCGGGGCCTGAACCACACCGGCCAGAAAGGCCACCATGCCGATCAGCACCAGGTGCTGATGCAGGCTCTGAAGTCCAAAGATCATCGAGAAATCGTGACCCAGCCCCGCCCCAATAGACAGAGACGGCGTGAAGATGCCACCGGGAATGCCAGCCAGGTAACTGAGGACCGTGGCCACAAACTTGACCAGGCTAAATCCAAGCTCGCGCTGATCCACTGCGGGGTCTGCATTCAGCAGGCCAGCCGCCGTTTGATAGCCCGTCCCCAGTGAACTGCCGTCGGTGACGAGCAGCAGCACCGCCAGCACCAGGCCAATGGCAGCGGCCAAGGCCGCTGCTCGCCAGGCCGTCGCAGCCTCGGGCAAATAGCGTGGCAACCCGGTCACCAAAAGCCAGGACATCAGACCAGCCACCAAACCGGCCAGGCCCGAAAAGAGCACCAAAATCAGCAGACTTGGTGTGGCATCGCTTCGATCGAAAATAGGAAAGAAGTCGTAGTTGCCCTGAACCGCCAGTGAGATAAAACCGGCACCGAGAATGGTCATCAACACGAACCAGGTGGCCCGAATGGCCCGCCCCTTGGCCAACTCCTCCATGGCAAAGACGATCCCGGCCAGTGGCGTGTTAAAGGCTGCCGCCAGGCCGCCAGCGCCACCGGCGATGACCAGCGACTCCGCTGACACACGCAGCCGGCCCGCCAGCCGGTAAGCCCAAAAGGCCATGGCTGCGGCACCGACCTGAATGGACGGACCCTCACGACCGATAGAAGCTCCACAGGCCAAGCCTAGCGTCACCAGAAAGACCTTCAGCAGGGTCTGCAGGGGATTCAGCAGCCCCTTGGTCTGAAGTGCGACGTCTTTGATGCGAATGGCCGCCATGGTCTGAGGAATGCCGCTGCCTGCTGCGTAGGGAGCCCATCGGACGGTGACGTATCGAATAAAGCCAAAGCCAACCGGCATGATGACCAGAAAAGCCCAGGGATAGACTTCAAAAAGATCCTCACCGAAGTGAAGGGCCGCATCGGCGATCTTAGCCAGCGCGATGACCACAAAGGCCACCACAATGGCACCACTCATGTGCAGCAGATAGTCTTTGGTACGACTAGTATTGCGAATCAGGCGGGAGAAATCCTGCACCGGCGCTGCTTTCTTGTTATTAGATTTGTAGGAAGATTTGTATGGTAGCGCTCCCACCATCAAACAACCAAATACAGGACCACATGCCATGAAACACCTGCTCACCAGCCTTCTATTCGGTGCTCTTGCCTTGCAACTTCCCGCTCAAGCCAAAGAGATTCAGGTCGGCAGCCTCAAGATTGAACACGGCTACGCCATGGAAACGCGCCCCGGCCAGCCCAACGGTGGTGCCTTTATCGAAGTCGAGAACCGTGGCAAACGGGTTGAACGACTGCTGTCGGTTAGCTTTCCGAAAACCGTCTCAGAGCGTGGCGAGCTTCACACCATGAAGCACGAGAACGGCAAGATGATCATGCGCGAAGTACCAAAGTTTGAAATCCCTGCTGGCGGAAAACTAAAGCTACAGCCCGGCGGCGATCATCTGATGATCATTGGCATCAAGGAGCCGCTCAAACCCGGTTCCACGGTCAAGGCCACTCTGCAATTTGAGAACGCCGGCAAAGTCGACGTCGATCTGTCGGTGAAGGCCCGCAGCGAGATCAAGCCACACGGGCACGACGAGAGCCACCACGGTGGCCACGGCTCCAAAAAGCACTAAAGCCTAGCCGCCTGGCTAGCCCGCGCCAGGCGGGCCCTTATAGGGACGCACTGAATCGGCCTGCACCACATAGCCAGTCACCCCTTGGCTGGTGGTGGTGCGTCCCACCTCTAATAGCCCCTCGATCCAGACCGTTGCCATGCTCTCCGGTACCGACTTGATGCGACTGTCG
>JBEDMQ010000126.1:0-17269 GCA_041171045.1 Pseudomonadota bacterium | reverse complement strand
ATTGTTCGCGACCCCGAGACCTATGAGCGGTTTGAGAAGGTCGTCCTGATCCATGGGGTTCGTCTGGTCAGTGAGCTGGCCTATGGCGACTATCTTAAAAACGATCTGCCGAATGATGAGTTCCTGGGCGAGTTGGTTCGTGACCAGTTGATCTATTACCCAACGGTGACCCGAGAGGCTTTTCGTCATACGGGTCGTCTGACCACAGCCATTGAATCGGGTCAGCTCTTTGCAGACATCGGCCTTCCCGCGCTGGATCCTGCGGTTGACCGCGCCATGATCTGCGGCAGCCCGGCCATGCTCAAGGAAACCGCAGAGATGCTAGATGCCCGCGGCTTTGTGGTCTCACCGGGGCTGGGGCAGCCTGGCGACTATGTGATTGAACGAGCCTTTGTGGAACGTTGATCGCCGGTGTAGCAATGGCTGCGGGGATCTCGGATGAGTGAGACCACGGGTCCGCCAAACTACATCACGACCTGGGGCTATGCTCGATTGCGTCGTGAACTGCAGGACCTGGTCACCAAGGTCCGTCCAGAGGTGACCCAGGTGGTCTCCTGGGCAGCATCGAATGGCGACCGATCCGAGAACGGTGACTACCTGTATGGCAAGAAGCGTCTGCGTGAGATTGATCGCCGCATTCGTTTTCTAACCAAGCGACTGGAAAAGGCCGTGGTGGTCGATCCGCTGGTTCACCAGGGCAAAGACCAGGTGTTCTTCGGTGCTCGTGTGAGTTTTTTGCGCAACGACACAGAGCCAGAAGAGACGGTCACCATCGTGGGACAGGACGAGGTCGAACCCCTGCAAAGACATGTCAGCTGGGTGTCGCCAGTGGCGCGGGTCCTGCTCAAAGCCCGCGAGGGCGATGAGGTGCTGTTGCGCAGCCCTTCTGGAGAAGATCGCCTGTTGATAACCCAGGTGGTTTATGACAGAGTGGTCCTCAATGACGACCATCAAGCCAAGTTCGGCTGACCAAGACTTTCAGAACTGGGTTCAACGCTCTTCAGGCCAGCGCTCCGAGTCTTTGTCCCAGCCGACGACCGCCTTGCAGGCGGCCAATCCGGTATCGACCGATCCGGCGGTGTCGTTTTCAGAGCAGTTGGCGCTGGCCAAGACGGATCCAGGCCTTCGACCCAGCCCCCGCTCCACCCCGACGCAGCCCTCCGATGTTCAGCCTGCAGTTCAGCCTGCAGCAGCGGTCTATATTTCGAGCACGGGCCAAGGGGAGGATAAGAATGTCCACCACCGACTGCCCGATGGCAGGCCGGTGACCTATGACGACATTCGTCGTGCGGTGGCAGAAGGACGAGGCGACGAGGACGTTTCTCCCTACTTTACTGGCCAGACCAATGCCCAGGCGCTGGCGGCCCAAGACTTTGCCCAGACCATTGGGCAGGCGCCTCGACTGGTGGGGGGCGTGGCGGCGGTAGCCACGCGCTCATGGCTGTCTCTGCTCAGTTCTATTACGGATACCTTTGGCTTTGGCGACAAGATTCGCACGGCCATGGCCGACGAGGCGACCAAGGCCAAACCCAAGTCTCTGGACGATTCGTCGCGTTAGGCGGTGAAGTCGGCCAGGATGGCGGCCACGGTGGGGCGCTGAAGTCTCACGCGGAGTTCATTGTGCAGTCGTTGGCTCTGCACACGCCTGGAATCCTGCATAAAGCTCATCATCATCGGGCTCACACGCCCTTGTTTGACCAAGTCCTCTAGCTCTGGCCTGCTGATGCGTTTGGGCAGCGGTAGACGCAGGTGTTGGGCGACCGTGTCAAAGTAATCTCCCATCTTCAGGTGGTCTGGCATGACCGCATTGGTCACACGTGCGGGTCGGCCATGCCAGAGGGCCTTCCAACAAATCTGTGCCAGGTCGTCGGCATCGATGTGGTTGGTGTAGACATCATCGTCCGGCAGCAGGGCTGGCATCCCCGCTCGCAGCCGTTCAATCGGCAGACGGTCTGGCCCCGAGATGCCGGGCACTCGCAGCACATGAAAGCCCAGGGCTCTCCACTGCCGCTCTGCATCGAGTCTTCGAAGTGATCGCGGCTGTTTGGTCAGGCATGGGCTGGTCTCCACCACCGCGGCCCCTTGATGGTCGCCATAGACACCGGTGGTACTGATGTAGACACCGCGCCGTCTTTTGCTAGCTGCGGTCGTCATGCCTCTGAGTCCGATGTCGGCTCGGGCTGCTCGCCAGGCAGTCGCCAGACGCCTGGATCGAAGGTCTGTCGAGCCCTGCTCAGACGGTGGTACCAGGACGATGCTGTGCGTGGCCCAGCAGGACAGGCGCTTGCGAACGTCTCGCTTGTCGAGATCCCAGCCGAGACTTCTAGAGACCTTGAGCAGCTTTGGACCACGAGACGCTGAGCCTGCATAGGCCTGTGCAATTCTGTGGCCTACATCTCCACTGCCAACGAGGGCAATACGTGGTCGCCTGAATCTAAACGGAAGGGCAGTGGGGCTCATCGGTTCTGGACTGTCTGCGGATCTTATTCGCCGAGATAGGCGGCTCGAATGGCAGGACTGTTGAGCAGGGTCTGGCCAGCGCCTTGTTCGGTGATCTGACCTGACTCCAGAACGTAGGCCCAGTCGGCCATTTGGAGTGCCAGTCGAGCGTTTTGCTCGACCAGCAGAATGCTGGTGCCGGCTTGGGCGATTTCGGTGACCGTCTGAAAAATCTTGTCCACCATAATCGGCGACAGACCCATGCTTGGCTCGTCGAGGAGTAGAAGGCGCGGGTGAGCCATCAGGGCTCGACCCATGGCCAGCATCTGCTGCTCCCCACCCGATAGCGTGCCGGCGAGTTGATGCGCTCGCTCCTTGAGCCGGGGAAAGCGCTCAAACTGGGCCTCGAGGTCTTGTTGGATCAGAGCCCTGGTGGCCGCTGGCCGACTGTAGGCGCCCATCAACAGGTTCTCGGTGATGGTCATGCGTGCAAAGATGCCACGCCCCTCAGGCACCATGACCAGCCCGGCAGCCGGCAGAGCATGACCTGCCAGCGCAGTGATGTCGTCGCCGTCAAACAGGACCCGACCGTCTGCCTTGGGCACCAGGCCTGTGATGGCACGTAGGGTGGAACTCTTGCCAGCGCCGTTGGCCCCGATCAGCGCCACGGTCTGTCCTTGCTGAACCGTCAGGTCGATGCCTTTGACCGCTTGGATGCCACCATAGGCGACTGAGAGGCCCTCGACGGTCAGGTAAGCCTTGGTCTGAGCCATGGCCTCTCGTTGGACTCTTTGGTTAGACATGACTGGCCTGTGTTCCAAGATAAGCCTCTATGACCGCGGGGTCCCTCTGCACGACCGAGGGCGTTCCCTGGGCGATGACGCGACCATAGTCCAATACAGTGACCTGGTCACACAGACCCATGACCAGTTTGACGTCATGCTCGATGAGCAGAATGGTCCGACCGTCGGACTGTATTCTGACCAGTAGCTCCCTTAGGCCGTTTTTCTCAGTGGCGTTCATGCCAGCAGCGGGTTCGTCCAGGGCCAGCAGTTGAGGCTCAGTGGCCAGGGCTCGGGCGATTTCCAGGCGACGCTGGTCGCCATACGACAGGGTCCGAGCCAGTTGATGGGCGGTATGGTCTATGCCGACATAACGTAGCCAGTCATGGGCTTGCTCGGCAATCTGGGCCTCCATCTTCTGGTAACCCGCGGTTCGAAAGATGGCACCCAAGACACCCGACGACCAGCCGTGGGTTCGAACGTGTCGTCCGACCATGACGTTTTCCAAGACGGTCATGTCGGCAAAGAGTCGAATATTCTGGAAGGTTCTGGCGATGCCGGCCTGAGCCACCTGGTGAACGGAGCTGGGTTCGTAGGGCTGGCCGTTGAGTTCAAACCGACCGGTGTCAGGCTGGTAGAGGCCGGTAATGACATTGAAAAAGGTGGTCTTGCCTGCCCCATTGGGGCCAATGAGGCCGTAGATCTGCCCCTGCTGCACTTGTAGGTGAACATCGGTCAGCGCGGCCAGGCCACCAAAGCGTTTGGAGACGCCTTGAACATGGAGCAGAGCTTTGGTCATGCAGGCCCTCCCGCATGGTGTCGGGGAATCAGGCCGTGTGGTCGGTAGAGCATGATGAGGACCATCGACAGGCCAAAGAGCAGCATACGAAGTGCCTCGGGTGCGATGTATTCATGTCCAAATAGCTGCAGCTGAATGGGTTTGGCAAGATGACGAAGCGCCTCCGGGATGGCATAGAGCAGCACGGCTCCCAGCACCACGCCTTTGACATTGCCCATGCCACCGAGCACCACCATGGCCACAATCACAATGCTCTCCATGAGCACAAAACTCTCGGGCGATACAAACCCCTGAAAGGCCGAGAACATCGCACCTGACACGCCGCCGAAACTCGCACCCATGGCAAAGGCCAGCAGCTTGATGTTGCGGGTATTGATGCCCATGGCCTTGGCAGCGATTTCATCCTCACGTATGGCCATCCAGGCCCGACCCACCCGTGAGGATTGCAGTCGGACGCTCACCAGCACCACCAAGAGGGTCAGCACGAGGAATAGGTAGTAGTAGAGCTGAACAGAGGGCAGGCTGAGCCCACCGATCTGAAGAGGTTGTGCGAGGCTGACCCCGGCAATGCTGATGGGGTCTATGTTGGTGATGCCTTGGGGACCATTGGTGATGTTGGCTGGTGCGTTCAGGTTGTTCATGAAGATGCGGATGATCTCGCCAAAGCCCAGGGTCACAATGGCCAGGTAATCACCCCGCAGCCGAAGGACGGGAAAACCCAGCAGCACACCAAAGCCAGCAGCCACCAAAGCCGAGAGTGGAATCACAAACCAGATGCTGCTGTGAAGACCATCGGGAAAGGTCTGTGCAATCCACTCAAAGTTCTCGGCCAGATGGGGTGAGGCCAGCAGGGCATAGAGATAGGCCCCAACGGCGTAAAAGGCCACATAGCCCAGGTCTAGAAGACCGGCGTAGCCGACCACAATGTTCAGACCCAGGGCCAGCATCACGTAGAGCAGGGCAAAGGCCAGGATGCGCACCCAGGCATTGCCAAATTCGGCAGCTGCGAATGGCAGCAGCACCAGGGCCAGGCCGATCAAGACCGTTGCGAGCAAGGCCTGGCGGCGGCCGGGTGTTGTGAGGGAGAGCTTGCCTTGTGGGGTCATGGTGGTTGTTAGGCCCGGTCTGCCACTCGCTCACCCAGTAGACCCGATGGTCTGAAGATGAGCACCACAATGAGCACTGCAAAGGCAAAGATGTCTTGGTAGTGACTACCGAGAAAGCCTCCGGTGAGGTCACCAATGTAGCCGGCCCCCAGGCTCTCGATGACGCCCAGCAACAGGCCGCCCAAGACCGCCCCAGGAATGTTACCGATACCACCCAGCACTGCAGCGGTAAAGGCCTTGAGTCCGGGGATAAAGCCCATGGTGAACTGCACGATGTTGTAGTTCATGGCGACCAACAGGCCGGCCACCGCAGCGAGTGCAGCGCCGATCATGAAGGTCAGGGCGATGACGCGGTCGGCATTGACGCCCATGAGCGTGGCCATCTTGGGGTTTTCAGAGACCGCCCGCATCGCGCGGCCCAGCCGAGAGAACTGCACCATGGCAATCAGACCAGCCATCAGGACCGCAGCGGTGACCAGAATGAGCAATTGTTTGGGCGCCAAGAAGGCACCGCCGATTTGGATGGGATCGGTGGGCAGCAGGTCTGGGAAGACCATTGGGTTAGGGCTCCAGATCAGCATGGCAAGGGTCTGCAGCACAATCGATAGGCCAATGGCGGTGATCAGTGGCGCTAGACGTGGGGCATTGCGAAGCGGACGGTAGGCGATTCGCTCGATGGCGGCCGATAGGGCCATGCAGACGGGGATGGCGATGATCACAGCAGCGACTAGCAGCAGCGGCCCAGGCAGGCTAGGGAAGGCGGCTTGCAGGACTGCGACGACGGTCATGCAGACCATGGCGCCGACCATCAGTACCTCGCCATGGGTGAAGTTGATGAGCTGCAGGATGCCGTAGACCATGGTGTAGCCCAAGGCAATCAGGGCATAGACGCTACCGAGCACCAGGCCATTGAGGATTTGTTGGAGCAGGATTTCCATGGTCTTCTAAAAACAAAAGGTCTCTGTCTTTTGGACAGAGACCTTTTTAACACAGACGAACTGAAGGATCTGGTCTGACCGGATCCTTGGGTCTGGTTTTACTTGATGGTCATGATGTAGGTGGCCAGAGTCTTGGCATCGGCATCAGAGACCTGGGGGTGCGGGGGCATGGGGATTGGGCCCCAGACGCCCTTGCCACCGGCCTTGATCTTGCCGCTCAGGTAGGCGACCGCGTCACCTTTCGAGGCATATTTCTTGGCCACTTCATTGTAGGCGGGGCCCACTTTTTTGGCGTTGTTGGCGTGGCAGGCTACGCAGTTGTATTTCTTAAGCAGGGCATCATCCGCTTGGGCTGCGCCTGCGACGGCCATCATGGCTGCAGCGAGAACAAATTTACGCATGGTTTTAAGTCTCCTAGGTTAATGTCGCCAGCGAATGGTTTCCCGGGATATTCACTGACCGGCATATTGTAGCCAAGGCCGAGCCGATTTGCTCGGCCTGAATCTCTTTAGGACATCAACAGCCGGCTGCCAAGGTGCGCCTAGCCCCGCCCCAGATTGGGGTCGGTGACCGCTCCTTTGCTGGCGGTGGAGGCCAATGCGGCAAACTTGGCCAGCACGCCGCGGGTATAGCGTGGCTTGGGCTGCACCCAGGCTGCTCTGCGCTTGGCCATCTCGTCGTCAGAGATGTTGAGCTGAATCAGCAGTTGCTTGGCGTCGATGGTGACACTGTCACCCTCTTGGACCATGGCGATCGGGCCACCGACAAAAGCCTCTGGTGCCACATGACCCACCACCATGCCCCAGGTGCCGCCTGAGAATCGGCCGTCGGTGATCAATCCCACCGATTCACCGAGTCCTTGGCCGATCAGGGCCGAGGTGGGGGCCAGCATCTCGCGCATGCCGGGGCCGCCCTTGGGTCCCTCGTAGCGAATGATGACCACGTCGCCAGCCTTGATCTGGCGATCCATGATGGCGGCCATGGCCTGGTCTTCAGAGTCAAAGACCCGGGCTGGACCGGTAATGACCGGGTTCTTCAGACCACTGATTTTGGCCACGCAGCCTTCAGGCGAGAGGTTGCCTTTGAGGATAGCCAGGTGGCCCTCCTTGTAGAGCGGCTGGTCAATCGGGCGAATAATGTTTTGGCCAGCGGGGGGCTGGTCTGGAATGTCCTTCAGGGTCTCGGCGATGGTCTTGCCCGTGATGGTCAGGCAGTCGCCATGCAGCAGGCCTGCATTGAGCAGCATCTTCATGACCTGGGGGATGCCACCGACCTTGTGCAGCTCGGTGATCACGTATTGACCAGAAGGCTTGAGGTCACAGAAGACTGGGACGCGACGGCGAATGCGCTCGAAGTCGTCGATGGTCCAGTCCACTTCGGCGGCATGGGCAATGGCCAGGAAGTGCAGCACGGCATTGGTCGACCCGCCGGTGGCCATGATCACGGTCACCGCATTCTCAATGGCCTTCTTGGTGATGATGTCGCGAGGCTTGATGCCTTTTTTGATGGCCTCGACCAAGACGGCCGCCGACTCGGCAGCGCTCTGGGTTTTCTCGCCATCTTCGTTGGCCATGGTGCTGGAGTAGGGCAGGCTCATTCCCATGGCCTCAAAGGCCGAGCTCATGGTGTTGGCGGTGTACATGCCGCCGCAGGAGCCTGAGCCGGGGCAGCTCTTTTGTTCGATGGCTTTGAAGTCAGCCTCATCCAGGCGTCCCGCTGTGAACTCGCCAACGGCCTCAAAGGCCGACACGATGGTCAGGTCTTTGCCTTTGTGATGACCGGGCTTGATGGTGCCGCCATAGACATAGATGGCTGGTACGTTGGTACGCGCAATGGCGATCATGCCACCTGGCATGTTCTTGTCGCAGCCTCCAATCACCACGACACCATCCATCCACTGGCCATTGACGCAGGTCTCGATACAGTCGGCGATGACCTCGCGAGAGACCAGGGAGTACTTCATGCCCTCGGTCCCCATGCCAATGCCATCGGAGATGGTGGGCGTGCCAAAGAGTTGTGGATTGGCGCCAGAAGACTTGAGCGCTGCAACGGCTGCATCGGCCAGTGGCTGCAGGCCACTGTTACAGGGCGTGATGGTCGAATGGCCGTTGGCGACACCGACCATGGGCTTGTCAAAGTCTTGTTCCTTGTAGCCCATGGCGTAGTACATGGAACGGTTGGGCGCACGGGCCACCCCTTGGGTGACATTTTTGGAGCGATCGTTGTAGGGCATGTTGGGCAGTCCGGTCGGTTCTAAACAAGAAAGGGTGACATCAAATCATATTGTGACTCATGGCACACTGCCGCCATGACTGCCCCCTGGCAACACCCTCAGTTTGACCCCATCGCGATCAGCCTTGGTCCCGTTGCCATTCATTGGTATGGCTTGATGTACCTCTGCGCCTTCCTGGCTTTTTATGGCCTGGGCCGCCTGCAGATGGCGGGCCGCATGGCCCACAGCCGCATGACGGTCCGCGACCTGGACGACCTTTTGCTGTGGGGCGCCTTGGGCGTCGTGCTGGGCGGGCGCCTGGGCTATGTCTTGTTCTACAAGCCCGAGTACTACCTGCAGCACCCATTCGAGATTCTCTGGGTCTGGCAGGGCGGCATGGCCTTTCATGGTGGTTTGCTGGGGGTGGTGGTTGCACTGCTGGGCTTTGCAGCCAGCCGTCGGCATTTGGGGTCAGACGGTACTGGCCAGACCCTCCCTTGGACTGCTCGCTTCTGGGTTTTGGCAGATTTTGTCGCCCCCCTGGTGCCGTTGGGGTTGGCCTTTGGCCGGCTGGGCAATTTCATCAATGGCGAGCTCTGGGGCCGCGTCACGGACCCGAGCGCTCCCTGGGCCATGGTCTTCCCGCAGGCCGGCGATGGTCTGGCGCGTCACCCATCTCAGCTCTATCAACTGGCCCTGGAGGGCTTGGCCCTGTTTGCCTTGCTCTGGCTGTTTTCTGCCAGACGACGGCCGGCGGGACAAATTGCTGGCATGTTTTTGCTGGGCTACGGTCTGGCCAGGTTTATGGCCGAGTTCGCTCGGGAGCCGGATGCCTTCTTGGGCCTGCTCTCCATGGGCTTGTCCATGGGCCAGTGGCTGAGCCTTCCAATGGTGTTGGGGGGCTTGGCACTGATGGTGTGGGCGGCTCGCCGGGAATATACCGATCGCTGAATATGTGGCGCCGCCATAAGATGGTTAGCCTATGTTCGAGCGTCTCCGCCAGGCCAGCGCCGCCCAAAAAGAAAAGACCAGGCTCAAGCTTTTGCTTGAGGCCTGTGATCGACTGCTGACCGAAGCCGGGGAGTCCATCAGCCAAAAGTTGGCCTCTGAGGGCTTGGCGCTCTACGAAGACCTCACCCCCGAATCCAAGCTTTCCTTCTTTCTGACGCTGGCGGAGCGCTTCAACCCCGATGTCAATGCGGTGCGCGACATCGCCGCCCGCTACGCCCAGTCTGGCGAGGCTCAGGACCTGATCGACTTGATGGGCAAGGTCGAACCCCCCAGGCAGGAGCTCTTTCGCAGGCTCAACCAGGTACCCCACGGCTGCGCAGTATTGGTCCGCATGCGCGTGGCCCTCCTGCAGCACCTTAAAAAACACCCCTCCTTGCGGCTGGTCGATGCAGACCTTCAGCACCTGTTGTCGTCTTGGTTTAACCCTGGCTTTTTATCCCTCGAGTCACTGAACTGGCAGTCGCCCGCTGGTCTGCTGGAGAAAATCATCGCCCATGAGGCGGTTCATGAGATCGATGGGTGGGCGGATTTGCGTCGCCGATTAGAGCCGGATCGTCGACTGTTCGCCTACTTTCACCCAGCCCTGCCCAACGAGCCTCTGATTTTTGTGGAGGTGGCCCTATTGGCCGAGATGCCCAGTGCCATTGCGCCGCTGCTCGATCGCAAGTCCGCCACCACCATCGAGGCTAGGCAGGTCAAGGTGGCGGCTTTCTATTCAATCTCCAACTGTCAGCCTGGGCTCAAGGGTGTCCACCTGGGCAATTTCTTGATCAAGCGGGTGGCGGAGTCCCTTCAGAAAGAATTCCCCAGTCTCAAGACCTTCTGCACGCTCTCGCCCATTCCTGGTCTGGTGGGATGGCTGGCCAGTGACACGCCGCTACCGGAGCAACCTTTTACCTCCAAGCAGCATGCATCGCTTGAACGACTTCGCCAAGACTGGTCGCGTCGGGTCGCCGGTAACCAGACCTCTGTTGCGACTCTGTTGAGCCTAGCCGAGCAGCCCAAGCATGCCGATGCGATCAGCGCATTGGCCGGGGCTTTTCTGAAGGCCACCACTGCCTTGGCCGACGGGGTGGCAGACCCCGTGGCGCGGTTTCACCTGAACAACGGGGCTCGACTGGAACGCATCAACCCATCGGCAAACCTCTCGCCCAAGGGAATCCGGCAGTCGCTCGGGGCTATGGTCAATTACCTCTATGACCTTGATGAGATTGAGTCCAACCATGAGGCCTTTGTGGCGGGTGATGTCACCACCGCCAAGGCCGTCTTACAGACGTTTGTCTAAGCAATATGAACAGTTCCCCCTGCCCCTCTGGTCAGCAAGTCACCGTCGACGGTATCTCGGCTGGTCGCGTCTGGTGTGCCCGCGAGGGCGGCCAGCAGAACATCGCCACGGTCTGGCTCTCTCACCCCGGCAAGCTCAATGCCCTGGGGCTCTCCATGTGGCGTGACATTGCCAACTGCTTTCGGAGATTTGCAGCCGATGACCAGCTGCGTGCGGTGGTGATTCGGGGCGAGGGCAGTGCCTTTGCTGCTGGTGCCGACATCTCAGAGTTTATTGAGCACCGAGCTACGCGTGAACAGGCCCGTGTCTATCACGACGAGGTCATTGGCGACGCCCTCAAGGCCATCTTGCACTGTCCAGTGCCGGTGGTGGCCGCCATCGATGGCCCCTGCGTTGGGGGCGGACTAGAGATCGCAGCGGTCTGTGATCTGCGAATTGCCAGTCAACGCTCCAGCTTTGGCATTCCAATCGGCAAGCTGGGCTTCCCACTGGCACCCCACGAGGCGGCCTGTGTGGTTAGCGTGATCGGAAGGGCGAATGCCCTGGAGCTTTTGCTCGAGGGACGAATCTGGAGCAGCCAGGAGGCCTACGACAAGGGCCTGGTTCATCGACGGGTCGCGGATGACCAGTGGGAGACCGAGGTGGCAGCCACCGTATCGCGAATTGCCGCTGGCGCGCCGCATGCCGCCCGTCGAAACAAGTGGCTCATTCAACTCTTTTCGGCCATTGATGACCAGGACTTGCTGTCACCTGGCCAGCGAGACGCCTGCTGGGACTTTGTCGAGACTCGCGACTATGCTCGCGGGCTAGACGCCTTCTTCAACAAAACCAAACCTGACTTTCAACATGACTAAGACGCTGGATCAAGCTCTCCAATCCCTCGACAAACTGACGAACCTCTACGACTTTCTGTCTTCGGGTTTCCCGAAAAACAAGACGGCCCTGGCGATCGAGACCCCTGACGGACGTTGTTACACCTATCAAGACCTGCAGCGAGCCAGTGGCCGCATGGCCAACTGGCTGGTGTCTCTGGGAGCCAAGTCTGGCGACCGGCTAGCCGTTCAGGTCGAGAAATCTCCCGAGGCGGTGATGCTGTATCTGGCGGCTTTGCGGGCGGGTTTGATTTTCTTGCCGCTCAACACGGCCTATCGTGAGTCTGAGATCGGCTACTTTCTGGAAGATGCCAAGCCCACTGTGGTGGTCTGCAGCCCTGAGAACCTGGCCTGGGTCGCCCCACTGGCCAAGCAGGCCGGCTGTCGCCATGTCGAGACACTGGGTGAGTGCATCAATGGCTCTGTGATTGAAAAGGCCACTGCCCATCAGGAGTCCTTCAAGACCGTGGTCCGTGGCGCTGATCAGATCGCCGCCATTCTCTACACCTCGGGCACCACCGGTCGCAGTAAGGGTGCCATGCTGACCCATCGCAACCTGGCCTCCAATGCTCTGGTCTTGCACCATTACTGGCAGTGGGCCAAGGGTGATGTCCTGCTGCATGCTTTGCCGATCTTCCACGTGCACGGCCTGTTTGTGGCCCTGCATGGTGCTCTGTTCAACGGCTCGTGCATGCTCTGGCTGGCCAAGTTCGATGCTGACCAGGTGATTCGGCTCTTGCCCCGAGCGACGGTCATGATGGGTGTGCCCACCTTCTATGTGCGCCTGCTGGCCGATGCCCGATTCAACAAGGCCCTGGTGCGTGGCATGCGTCTGTTCGTCTCGGGTTCTGCTCCACTGTTGGCTGAGACCCATGTTGAGTTCACCCAGCGGACCGGTCATGCGATCCTGGAGCGCTACGGCATGTCCGAGACGGTCATGCTGACATCCAACCCATATAAGGGTCATCGCAAGGCCGGCACGGTTGGTCATGCCTTACCGGGCGTGTCGGTCCGACTGGTCAACGATGAGCAAAAGGTGATCTCTGGGCAAAAAGGTTCGGAGTCCGACATCGGCGGTGTTCAGGTCAAAGGCCCAAATATTTTCCTGGGCTACTGGAACATGCCTGAGAAGACCAAAGAAGAGTTCACCAACGATGGCTGGTTCAAGACTGGTGACATGGGTCGCTGGGATGCTGACGGTTATCTGGCCTTGGTCGGACGCAGCAAAGACCTGATCATCACCGGCGGCTACAACGTCTATCCCAAAGAGATCGAGATCCTGCTGGATGACATTCCGGGCGTGGAGGAGTCGGCTGTGATTGGTATTCCACATCCGGACTTTGGTGAGGCGGTGACCGCCGTGGTCGTGGCCAAGGCTGGCGCGACCCTGACCGAGTCAGACTTGATGGCCCAGGTGAAGGGTAAGATCGCCAACTACAAGGTGCCCAAGCGCATTCATGTGGTGACTGCCTTGCCCCGAAACGTCATGGGCAAGGTTCAGAAGAATGTTTTAAGGGATCAATACAAGGGCTGATGCCCTGCTTAGTAGCCCATGGCCTTGGTCAGCATGTAGCTGGCCAGGCCCAGCAGCAACAGGGCGAATACCCGTTTCAGGCTGCTGACATCCATGCCGTGGGCGACCTTGGCACCCCAGGGGGCTAGCAAGACCGACGCGCCTGCCAGGATGGCCAGGGTGGGCAGGTGGATAAACCCGATGGAGCCAGCCGGCAGACCCTCCACGGACAAGCCCGCTACGACGTAGCCGATCAGCCCGCCCGCAGCGATTGGGAAGCCCATGCCTGCAGAGGTGGCCACGGCATGGTGCATTTGGACGTTGCACCAGGTTAGAAAGGGCACCGTCAGGAATCCGCCGCCGGCACCCAGGAGACTCGAGATGAACCCGATTGCGCCACCAACGAGGCCCATGCCCAACGGACCGGGTGGGGTGCGACCTGCCTTGGGTTTCTTGCCCCGAAGCATCTGCAGGGCTGAATAGCCAACAAAGAGTGCAAAGAAAGCCGCCAGTGCAGTGCCCTTGAGCAGGCCTGCAAAGTTGGCGCCAATGAATGTTCCAATGAAGGCACCCAGGCCCATGGTCTTGAGCAGGTCCAGGCGAACGGCGCCACGCTTGTAGTGTGCGCGGACACTGGAAACCGAGGTAAACAAAATGGTGGAGAGCGAGGTGGCGATCGCCAGCTTGACCACGATGTCCGTTGGGAAGCCCCGACTGCTAAAGATGAGGGTGAGAAACGGCACCATGGTCATACCACCACCAATGCCCAAAAGGCCTGCCAAGAAACCGGTGGCTGCGCCCAGTACCAGCAGCTCGACAACAATCAATGCATCCATGACAGCCTTTGAGAATTATTCGAAAAGGGTTTCCTGCGGCGCCAGCATCTGGTCTGCCAAGGCCTGCATGGCCTTGATGCGCTGTTTGATCTCGGCGGTACTGCCAGAAGCTGCTGAAGTGCCGCCGCCGGGGCCAGCTGAGAGGACCTCACGGGCCAGGGTCAGCGCAGCCATAACCGCGATGCGGTCAGCACTCTGTAATTTGCCAGCCTGTTTGACCTGGCGCATGCGGGTGTCGACCATGGCCGCGCACTCGAGCAGCATGGGCTTTTCCTCTGGCGAGCAGACCAGCTTGTAGGCGCGATCCAAAATGTTGACCTCGACGGTCTCGGGACTGGCGGTCGGCGAGGCGGCTGCGTTGGGTTGGTTAGCCATGGTGTGATTGTTTGAGCAGGGTGTCGAGACGGCTGCTGGCTTGTTCAATGCGTTGGGCCAGGGACTGAACCTGCTGCTCCGAGGCTGAAAGCTGGGTGCGCAGACGCAGGTTCTCTTGGCGAAGGGCTTCCAAGACCGCCTGCACCGCCTGCAATTTGTCGTGAAGGGCATCAAGTTCGGTCAACATCTCGGCATGGTATCAATACCGCAGGCGATAATCGAATCATGAACGCGCGACTCTCTTTTTCAGGTCTGATCGGTCTTGGTCTGGTACTGCTACTGGTGCTGGGTAAACCGACCTCGCTCACCGCTGCACCCGCAGAGCAGCCACACGGGACGGCCAGCGGTAGTCTGCTCGGCAAGCTCCAGGGTTCGCTCCCAGCAGCGGCCAAGGTGGACCAGGTTCACATTCGGCTCATCTCTGAACAGCAGGCCTTGGTCGCCGGACAGCGTCATTGGTTTGGGTTGGTGCTGGAACACGAACCCGGCTGGCACACCTATTGGCGCAACCCCGGTGATTCGGGGCTGGCCACCACGGCCAACTGGCGACTGCAAGAACCCACTGGTGCCTCGGTCGCTGGACCCCGCCTGATCTCTCAGGCTTGGCCCACGCCCTCCCGCCTGGCCGTCGGCCCGCTGGCCAACTACGGTTATGAGAATCAGGTGGTCTTGGGCTTCGAGTTAGAGATACCCAAGGGTCTGACTGGCTCGCGCCAACTGATCGCCGAGGCCAGTTGGCTGGTGTGCAAGGATGTCTGTATTCCTGGAGAGGCCAAGCTCGCCATCGACCTGCCGGTTGTGGCGACGGCCCAGCAGGCCCCACCGGGTCCGGATGCGCCGCTCTTTGCCCAGATGCGAGGCCGCCTGCCAGTAGAGGCCGATTGGGGTCAAGGCTTTGCAGTGGACCTGCAGGCCAATGTGTTGATGCTCTGGGGTCAGGGGGAGTGGTCGTCACGACAGGGCCTGTGGTTTGTCGAACTCGAAGAACTCATCAATCCAGCGGCAGGTCAGTCTTGGTTTGCCTTGCCTCAGGGCTGGCTGGTCAAGATTCCCTTGTCCGAGAGACCCAAACGTGCGCTCGCGACCCTCGAAAAAACCGGGCAACTGCAGGCGGTGCTCAAGCCCAAGGTGGCTGCAGACTCCCAGGGCCCGGGCCCCAGTGGCTATCGCCTGCAGTTTGTCCGGCAGACACCACCCGCTCTGGGTGAGGTCAAGCCTGTCTGGCAGTCTCCCACCGCTGCCGAGGAGCCGCATGGGGCGCAATCGACTGCTGTGTCGGGTTCATCGCTCTGGGTGATCTTGGGCTTGGCCTTTCTGGGCGGCATGGTCTTAAACCTGATGCCTTGTGTCTTTCCTGTATTGGGTCTCAAGGTCTTGGCTTTTAGCCAGCAGGCCCACTCACCCGGTCAAGCCTGGCGACACGCCGCCTTTTTTACTGCAGGCGTTTTGTTCAGCATGCTGGCACTGGCGGGTTTGCTGCTTGGTCTGCGAGCGGCCGGTGAGGCCGTGGGCTGGGGCTTTCAGCTGCAAAACCCCTGGGTGGTCTTGTCTCTGGCTGTGCTCTTTACGGGTATTGGCCTCAACCTGTTGGGTGTCTTTGAGGTTGGCACCAGCCTGACGCAGTTGGGTGAGTTTGATCGCGGCCATGGTCCTCTGGCTGCTTTTGGATCTGGGGTCTTGGCGGTCGTGGTCGCCTCCCCGTGTACCGCGCCGTTTATGGGATCGGCCATTGGTTACACCGCTACGGCACCCGCCGCTCAGACCCTGGCTGTCTTTGCGGTCTTGGGCCTGGGCCTCGCAGCGCCCTATGGCCTGGCGGCCATCTGGCCCGGCCTGTTGACCCGCTTGCCCAGACCTGGCCCCTGGATGGTGACGTTCAAACAATTCCTGGCCTTCCCCATGCTCGCGACGGTCGCCTGGCTGGTCTGGGTCTTGACCCAACAGCAGGGCCTCTCGGTGCTTATGCCGGTCTTGTTGACCTTGGTCTTGCTGTCGTTCGCAGCCTGGTGCTGGGGCGGCCTACAGGCTGGTGGAGTCGCTGCGGCTTTGTCCCGCAGTGGTCGACTCTGGCGATGGGTGGGGATTGTGCTGGCTCTACTGGCCTCGATTTGGCTGGTTCGTCCGGTGGGCGAGCCATCTACCGGTGACACCGTGACCAAGGGCTCGACCAGTTCATCGTCTGGTGCGTCCACGTCCACCATCGCCTGGCAGCCATGGGCCAGCGGCAAACCCGAGTCATTGGCGGCCCAAGGTCGTGTGGTGTTCGTGGACTTCACAGCGGCTTGGTGCATCACCTGTCAGGCCAACAAGATTCGGGTCCTGCAGACCAGTCCAGTCGTCGATCAGTTAAACGGCGTCGCTGTGGTGCCTTTGATGGCTGACTGGACCAAGCAAGACCCAGCCATTACCAAGGAGCTGCAGCGCTACGGGCGAAACGGTGTGCCGCTCTACCTGGTCTATGGTCCCAAGCTGAGCAAACCCATCGTGTTGGGTGAGTGGTTGTCGACTGATGCGGTGATGGCCGCGCTGCGCGAGGCTGGCCTACAAAATTAAGGGCTTAGCCTTTTTTGGGTTTGTGGGCGCAGTTGCGCTTGGTGCAATGGCCGTATAAAGCCAGGGCATGCTCTTGGAGCTGAAAGCCTTTTTCCTCGGCGATCTTTTTCTGACGGTCTTCGATTTTCTCGTCAAAGAATTCTTCGACACGCCCACAATCCAGACAGACCAGATGGTCGTGGTGGCTGCCTTCGTTGAGTTCAAAGACGGCTTTACCGGACTCAAAGTTGGAGCGCAGCAAAATACCGGCCTGTTCGAACTGGGTCAGCACTCGATAGACCGTGGCCAGGCCAATGTCCATGTCTTCGGCCAGCATGAGCTTGTAGACGTCTTCAGCACTCAGGTGTCGGACCTTGGAGGTCTCGAAGATCGACAGGACTTTGACACGGGGGACCGTGACCTTGAGGCCTGTGCTCTTGATGCCGGCTGCTAGGACGTCTGGGTTGACCATGCGGCTATCATAATGACATTTACTGCCTAAACGGATGGTTATGGGGTCATTCCTAATACAGAGCAACGCCTGTCGTTTTTCCACTCTTCTCGCCTGC
>JBEDMQ010000125.1:0-3296 GCA_041171045.1 Pseudomonadota bacterium | reverse complement strand
CAGGCCCTGGGCGCTGTGGCCCTTGAGGTAGACCTGCCCAGAACAGAGCTCAGCATCCCCGCCTATTACGTCATTGCGCCGGCAGAGGCCTCCAGCAACCTGTCGCGCTTTGACGGGGTCCGATACGGTCATCGGACGCAGCATGCATCGGACTTGGAGACCCTCTACCGCAGAAGCCGCACCGAGGGCTTTGGCTTAGAGGTCCAACGCCGCATTTTGATTGGCACTTTTGTACTGTCGCATGGCTATTACGACGCCTATTACCTGCAGGCCCAGAAAGTGCGTCGGCTCATTGCCCAGGATTTTCAAACGGCTTTTCAGAGCTGTGATGTCATTCTTGGGCCGGTAGCGCCAACGGCCGCCTGGCTGATTGCCCAGATGGACAGTCAAGACCCCATGACCGAATACCTGGCTGACATCTACACCTTGGGGGCCAGCCTGGCAGGCCTACCGGCCATGTCTTTGCCTTGTGGCTTTGTCGCCACCGATGCACCATCCGCTCGGCGATTGCCAGTTGGCCTCCAGTTGATTGGTCCTCAGTTCCAGGAGGCGCAGTTGCTGGCCGTGGCCCATGCCTATCAGCAGGCGACCGACTGGCACTACCAAACCCCCAAGAAGGAGTCTTGAGATGGCGTGGGAAGTGGTCATTGGTCTGGAAACACACGTTCAGCTCCAGACGCGTTCAAAGATTTTTTCACCCGCCTCCACGGACTTTGGTGCAGCTCCAAATACGCAGGCCCATATGGTGGACTTGGCTTTGCCGGGCGTACTGCCTGTCATGAACCGGTCTGCGGTAGAGGCGGCCATTCGCTTTGGTCTGGCCGTTGGCGCGACCATCGCGCCCCGATCGGTTTTTGCGCGCAAGAATTATTTCTACCCTGACCTGCCCAAGGGTTATCAGATCAGCCAGTTCGAGATCCCGGTGGTTCAGGGCGGACATGTAGACATTGTCTTGCCCGATGGCAGCTGCCGACAGATTGAATTGACTCGGGCCCACCTGGAAGAAGACGCGGGCAAATCCATCCATGAGGGACTTGAGGGCCTGCCCACTGGCAAGTCCGGTATTGACCTGAACCGCGCGGGAACACCGCTGTTGGAGATCGTGACCGAGCCTGTGATGCGCTCGGCCGCCGAGGCGGTGGCCTATGCCAAGGCACTGCACACCCTGGTGACCTGGATTGGGATTTGCGATGGCAACCTGCAGGAGGGGTCTTTCCGGGTCGACGCCAACGTCTCCGTGCGCCCACAAGGTCAGACCAGTTTTGGCACGCGCTGTGAGATCAAAAACCTCAACTCTTTCCGTTTTCTGGAGAAGGCCATTCAGGTCGAGGCAGCCCGTCAGGTGGCCCTGATAGAAGACGGCGGCCAGGTGGTTCAAGAGACCCGGCTGTTTGATCCCGACCGAGAAGAGACGCGGGCCATGCGCAGCAAGGAAGACGCCCAGGATTATCGATATTTTCCAGACCCTGATCTGCCGCCCCTGGAGATCGGGGCCGACTGGGTGACCACCGTCAAGGCCAGCATGCCAGCCCTGCCCCAAGAGCTTCGGGCTGACCTGCGCGACCGCTACGGCTTGTCGGACTATGACGCCGCCACCGTGACCCAGAGCAAGGCGGCCGCCGATTATTTTCTGGCTGGCCTGTCAGCCTTTGGCGCCCAGGGCGCGACCAGCCAGCGGGCCAAGCTGCTGGCCAACTGGGTCATGGGCGAGTTGGCCAGTCATCTCAACCGTGAGGACTTGGCCATTGAGGCCTCGCCCGTCTCGGCCCAGCAGCTCGCCGGCCTGGTCTGCCGAATCGAGGATGGCACCCTGTCCAACAAGATTGCCCGGGAGGTCTTTGCGTCGCTCTGGCAAGGCGAGGGCCAGACCGCTGACCAGATTATTTCGGCCAAGGGCCTGGAACAGATTCAGGACACCGGTCTGATCGATGGCCTGGTGGCCGAGGTGATCGCAGCCAACCCCAAGATGGTGGAGGAGTTTATGTCTGGCAAGGACAAGGCCCTGAATGCCATGGTCGGCCAGGTCATGAAGAAGTCCGCTGGCAAGGCCAACCCTCAGACGGTGACCGATCTTTTGAGAAAAGCTCTTAATCGGCCTGACTAGACCCTCGGGCCTCGGCCCGCTCGATCACAGGCCTGAGCCAGATGAGTAGGGCCAGGCCTGGCAGGCTGGCCACAAACGT
This sequence comes from Pseudomonadota bacterium, assembly GCA_041171045.1. Taxonomy (GTDB): domain Bacteria; phylum Pseudomonadota; class Gammaproteobacteria; order Burkholderiales; family Burkholderiaceae_A; genus Hahnella. Next base: position 1,113 of record JBEDMQ010000125.1, on the reverse strand, counting down.
TCCCAGGAAAAAGGGGGCCCAGCCCCATTCGCTGGCAGCATGACCCGCTGCAGGCCCCACCCAGACGCGCCCCACCGAGGCCAAGGCTGAGAGCAGGGCGAACTGGGTTGCGGTGTAGCGAACGTCACACAGGGCCATGAGCAGGGCCACGAAGGCCGCCGTGCCCATGCCCCCGGCCAGGTTCTCGGCCAGGATGACAGTGGTCATGGCCATGAGCCCAGGCTGAATACTCGCCAGCCACCAAAAGCCCAGGTTGGTCAGAGCTTGCATCACGCCAAACACCATCAGGCAACGCCACAGGCCCAGCCGTGTCATCAACCAGCCACCGGCCAAGCCACCGACCAGAGTGGCCAGTAGGCCGACTCCTTTGTTCACCGCCCCGACCTCTGCCGGACTGAATCCCGCACCACGAATCAGAAAGGCGGTCGACAGACTGCCAGCAAAGGCGTCTCCCAGCTTGTAGAGCACGATGCCGGCCAGCAGCCACCAGGCCCAGTGACTCGAGAAGAAGGCTTTAAAGGGCTCCACCACGGCCGCCTTGATCGATTTGGGCGGGCGGACCTCGGTGGGCTCGGGTGCAAAGAGCGCTGCAATCGCCAGAATCACGCAGAGTCCGGCCATGACCTGATAACTGCCCGAAAAGCCCAGATAGAGGTCTGCCAGCATCAACGCCAGGCCGCCAGAGACCAGCATGGCCAGTCGATAGCCGATCACAGACCAGGCGGCCCCAAGCCCCCGCTGAGAGGGCGACAAGGACTCCGCTCGCCAGGCATCAAAGACAATGTCGAAACTCGCCGACATCACCACCAGTGCAAAGGCCAAGGCTGCCAGACGTCCCAGGCCGGCCTGGGCCACATCGAGCGTCCACGACATGCCCAACAAGATGGCCGCCATGGCGAGCAACAGCCCCACCATCCAGCCTTTGCGTCGCCCACCCCATTTGCCCCCAAGGGTGAAGCGGTCCAGCAAGGGGGCCCAGGCGAACTTGTAGGTGTAGGGCAGACCCAGCATGGTGAGCCAGCCCAGTGTTTTGAGATCCAATCCTTCGACGGTCAGCCAGGCCTGAAGGGTGCCCGAGGACAAGGCCAATGGCAGACCGCTGGCAAAGCCCAG
>JBEDMQ010000124.1:0-13308 GCA_041171045.1 Pseudomonadota bacterium | reverse complement strand
GAATTCCTGCGCGACCCCTCCAAGTTCCAAAAGCTCGGCGGACGCATTCCCCGTGGCGTGCTCATGGTGGGTTCTCCTGGTACCGGTAAGACCTTGCTCGCCAAGGCCATTGCGGGCGAGGCCAAGGTGCCCTTCTTCTCGATCTCCGGCTCTGACTTTGTCGAGATGTTTGTCGGCGTGGGTGCTGCCCGTGTCCGAGACATGTTCGAGAACGCCAAGAAGCAGGCGCCTTGCATCATCTTTATTGACGAGATCGACGCCGTCGGTCGCCAGCGTGGTGCTGGGCTGGGTGGTGGCAACGACGAGCGAGAGCAGACCCTCAACCAGATGCTGGTCGAGATGGACGGCTTTGAGACCAACCAGGGCATCATCGTGATTGCTGCGACCAACCGTCCGGACGTGTTAGACCCAGCCCTGCTGCGTCCCGGCCGTTTTGACCGCCAGGTGGTGGTTCCCCTGCCTGACGTGCGTGGGCGTGAGCAGATCCTCAACGTGCACATGCGCAAGGTGCCGATTGGTCCGGACGTCAAGGCTGACATCCTGGCCCGCGGCACACCTGGCATGTCGGGTGCCGACCTGGCCAACCTGGTCAACGAGGCAGCCCTGTTTGCGGCCCGTCGCAATGGCCGCCTGGTCGAGATGGACGACTTCGAGCGCGCCAAAGACAAGATTCTGATGGGCGCTGAGCGCAAGTCGGTGGTCATGCCCGAAGAAGAGCGCCGCAATACCGCCTATCACGAGTCTGGCCATGCTCTGGTGGCTCGTCTGCTGCCCAAGACCGACCCCGTTCACAAGGTCACCATCATTCCCCGTGGCCGTGCGCTGGGGGTCACCATGCAGCTGCCCGAGGGCGACCGCTACAGCATGGACAAAGACCGCATGCTCAACATGATCTCGGTGCTCTTCGGTGGTCGTATCGCTGAAGAAGTCTTCATGGATCAGATGACCACCGGTGCCTCCAATGACTTCGAGCGGGCGACGGCCTTGGCCCGTGACATGGTCACCCGCTACGGCATGACCGACAGCCTGGGTCCCATGGTCTATGCCGAGAACGAGGGTGAGGTCTTCTTGGGTCGCTCCATCACCAAGACCACCAATCTATCTGAGGCGACCATGCAAAAGGTCGATGCCGAGATCCGCAAGATCATCGACAACCAGTATTCGGTGGCCCGCAAGCTGATCGAGGACAACAAGGACAAGATGCATGCCATGGCCAAGGCCCTGCTCGAGTGGGAGACCATCGATGCGGACCAGATCAATGACATCATCGAAGGCCGGGATCCCCGTCCACCCAAGCAGACTGGCTCAGGTGGTGGCAGTGCGCCATCGGCCGGCAAGGGTGCGGCCGGTCCAGCGCCTGATCCTGCCGCGGCACCGGCCTAACCAAGGCCAGGCTGTCCAAGCCCAAACGGCTCGCCTCCCAGCGGGCCGTTTTCATTTTCAGGCTAGCATTTCAGGGCCATGCCAACCATTCCATCCAATTCCACTGATAGCACTCCTGTGTTTCAGATCGGCCGACACCAGTGCCCCGCTGACCGTTGTCTGGTCATGGGCATTCTGAACATCACACCGGATTCCTTCTCCGATGGTGGGCAGCACTTTGACCTAGACCGGGCGATTGCCGCGGCCCATCAGATGGTCGACGATGGTGCCGACCTGATTGACATCGGCGGCGAGAGCACGCGGCCAGGTGCACAACCGGTCAGTGTTCAAGAGGAATGTGATCGAGTCCTACCGGTGATCGAGGCCCTGCAGGGGTCTGGCGTTCCGCTCTCGCTCGACAGCCGTCGAGCGGTGGTGGTTCAGCAGGCCATGGCCGTGGGAATTGATTTGGTCAACGATGTCGATGGCTTTCGTTCAGCCGAGATGCAGGCCTTGGTGCCGCAGATCCTCTCACAGCGCCTGATGGTCTGCGTCATGCACATGCAGGGCCAGCCCCAGACCATGCAGGTCGACCCGCACTACGATGATGTGGTCTCCGAGGTCTATGGGTTTCTCAGGGCTCAGCGTGACCGGCTGACGGCCTTGGGACTAGAGGCGTCGCAGATCCTGCTGGATCCCGGCTTTGGTTTTGGCAAGACGCTGGCCCATAACCAGGCCTTGTTTGGCGCCATTGCACAGCAGAGCAAGGTTCTGCCCTTGCTCATCGGTGTGTCTCGCAAGCGAATGATTGGTCAGCTGTCGGGTCGTGGAGAGGATCGAGCAGCCGACCGACTGGGCGGCAGCATTGCAGCAGCTGTCTTGGCCGCGCAGGCCGGTGCTCGAGTCGTCCGCGTCCACGATGTGCGCCAGACAATAGACGCTTTGAGGGTGCTGAAGGGTTTGTCTTAAAGGGGCGGTCAGGTCTGATCGGCTGGTCGCCAACGATTGACCAGGGCCACTAGGGTCAGCATGACCGGCACCTCTACCAAGACACCGACGACCGTTGCCAGTGCGGCAGCCGACTGCAGTCCAAACAGTGAGATGGCCACTGCAACAGCCAATTCAAAAAAGTTCGAGGTGCCAATGAGGCAGGCCGGACCAGCAATCGGGTGGGCCAATCGCAGTCGCTTGGCCATGAACCACGATAGAAAAAAGATTCCGTAGGTCTGCAGAATCAGGGGCAGGGCAATGAGGGCCATCAGCAGGGGCTGGGCCAGAATGGTCTCGGCCTGCAGCCCAAACAGAATGAGGACCGTCAGGATGAGCCCGAGCATCGAAAACGGTTTGATGACTTGCAGGAAGCGCTCCAGTTTTGAATCTGCGCTTGAACCTGAGCTTTGCTCTGCGGTGGACCCCGAGTCTCGCCCGGCCTTGAGCAGCCAGAGGCGCGTCAGGACGCCGGCCACCAATGGCAGGGCCACGAAGAGCAGGGTCGAGAGCAACAGCGTCTGCCAAGGAACGGTGACGTCGGTCACGCCCAAGAGCAACCCTGCAATGGGTGCGAAGGCCAGGATCAAGACGAGGTCGTTGATCGACACTTGAACGACCGTGTAAGCGGCATGCCCTCGAACCAGTTGGCTCCAGACGAAGACCATGGCGGTGCAGGGTGCGACACCCAGCAGGATCATGCCGGCGATCACTTCCTGTGCAGTCTTGGCATCCACCCAGTCGGCATAAACCAGGTCAAAGAACAGCACGCCCATACCGGCCATGGTCAGTGGTTTGATGAGCCAGTTCACCACCAGGGTCAGCCCAAGACCCTTTGGCTCACGACTGGCCTGCCGAACAGAGGCCCAGTCCACCTGAACCATCATGGGGTAGATCATGGCCCAGATCAGACTCGCGATCACCAGATTGACTTCTGCGATGGACTGTTGGGCAATCCAGGCAAATGGCTCCGGGAACAGCAGCCCTGCGGCGACACCACCGACAATGGCCAGGCCTACCCAGAGGCTCAGCCAGCGTTCAAAAACACTCATGCTTTTCGGCAGTCTGACCGCTTGGCGGCATCGCTGACTTCGCAGGGTTCACCTTGGCAGCATTGACTGGTGAGAAAGTCGATCAGGTCTGCCATGGTTCGCATGGCCGGTTGATAGACCAGATGACGACCCTGGCGGGTCTGGGTAATGAGTCCAGCCTGGGTGAGTTCTCTCAGATGAAAAGACAGGGTAGCGGCAGGAATACCCAATAGCTCTGTGAGTTCTGAGGGGGTCATACCAGCCGGGGCCCGCTGCACCAGCAGACGCAAGAGGTTGAGCCTGAGCTCATGACTCAGTGCGCTGAAGGCAGCGGTGGCGGTTTGATTGTTCATGCTGAGGTATCGATTTTAAGACCGTCCAATCTGATGCAGAGAGTCTTGCAACGCCAGCTTGTCGAGTTTGTCGATCGGCAGGGCCAGCAAGAGCTCAATGCGGCGGCGCAGGACCGTTGCCACCTCTAGGAACTTCTGCTCAAGCGTGATGTTCTCGCCAGGCTTGACGCTGGGCTCTTCCACGCCCCAGTGTGCGGTCATGGGCTGTCCTGGCCAGACGGGGCAGGCCTCGCCGGCCGCCTTGTCACAGACGGTGAAGACAAAGTCCAGGTGCGGTGCATTGGGGCCTGAGAATTCGTTCCAGTCTTTGCTGCGCAGGCCTTCCACATTTACGTGGTTGTTTTGCAGGATTTTGATGGCATTGGGATTGACCTCGCCCTTGGGCTGACTGCCGGCGGAGAAGGCTTGAAAAAAAGGATGCTTCATGCTGTTTAACATGGCCTCGGCCATGATCGAACGCGATGAGTTGCTGGTGCAGATAAACAGCACATTGAATTTGCGCTGAGTGTTCATGAGTGCTCTCCCTGGGTGTCCCTGTCCCTTGGCTGGGCCAGTGGTGAACCAGACTGTACATTTCGAATATGTTGGAAATATTACAGGTCTAAAATGACAGCATGAAAACTGCGCGCAAGTACTTTGGCACCGACGGCATCCGTGGTCGGGTGGGTCAGCCGCCCATTACCCCTGACTTTGTTTTGAAGTTGGGCATGGCGGCCGGACGAATTCTGGCTCAGCGCTTCGAGGACCCAACCGTTTTGATCGGCAAGGACACCAGGGTCTCCGGTTATATGCTGGAGGCTGCACTGGAGGCCGGATTTGCCAGTGCTGGCGTCAATGTGGTCTTGGCAGGGCCCATGCCGACTCCGGCGATTGCCTATCTGGCCAAGACGCTCAGGCTCTCTGCCGGCGTCGTGATCAGCGCCTCTCACAACCCGTTTGAAGACAACGGCATTAAGTTTTTCGATGGCCACGGCGAGAAGCTGGCCGATGCGGTTGAGCTCGAGATCGAGGCAGCGCTCGACGGTCCACTGGTCTGCGCAGATCCGCACATGCTGGGCAAGGCCCGTCGCCTGGACGATGCGGCCGGTCGTTACATCGAATTCTGCAAGAGCACCTTTCCACTTCGGCTCAGCCTGCGAGGCCTTCGTCTGGTGGTCGATACGGCCCATGGGGCGGCCTATCATGTGGCGGCCGACGTTTTTCATGAGCTGGGCGCGGAAGTGATTCCCATGGGCCACCAGCCCGATGGCTTCAACATCAACAAAGACGTCGGTGCGACTGCTCCGAAGGCCATGGTGGAGCTGGTCAAGCAGCTAGGGGCTGACTATGGGGTAGCACTCGATGGCGATGGCGACCGCATTGTGATGTGTGACCGGCAGGGCAGGGTCTTCAACGGTGACGAACTGTTGTTCGCGATCGTCAAGCAACGGGCCAAGCAGATGGGTGTGACAGCCTTGGGTGGCGTGGTGGGCACACTCATGTCCAATCTGGCATTGGAGCAGGCGATTGAGAATATGGGCCTGGAGTTTCGGCGGGCCAAGGTGGGCGACCGTTATGTTCTGGAGATGCTCAAAGAGACCGGCTGGCTCTGTGGTGGCGAATCGTCGGGCCACATTCTCTGCCTGGATCGACACACCACGGGCGATGGCATCGTGAGTGCCCTGCAAGTCTTGGCCGCAGTCGTTCAGGCTAAGCAGACCTTGGCCCAGTACGTCTCGGAGTTGAGTCTGTTTCCCCAGGTCTTGGTCAATGTGGCCTTGACCCAAGACCAGATGCAGCGTTGGCAGAAGCACCAAGGTTTTCTGACGGCTCAGAAGCAGGCGCAGGATCAGTTGGGTAAGACCGGGCGCATGCTGGTTCGGGCCTCGGGCACCGAGCCGCTCGTGCGGGTGATGGTGGAGTCGTCCTCAGCCCAGTTGGCTCAGACCACCGCCCAGGCATTGGCCGCACAGCTGTCATCGATCTGACACATTGGGGTAGCAGAATATTTCGATAAAGTTCGAATTATTCTGTTTCTCTGATTAAAGGATTGAGCATGCGTGTCGGTATCAACGGGATGGGTCGTATTGGACGTCTGGCGCTTCGCGCCGCCTTTGGTGCGGTGGATCGCCCTGTCGATGACCCCCGTCGCGACAACCGTCTGTCGGTGGTGGCTGTCAACGAACTCAAGGGTGGTGCAGCCGCCACGGCGCATCTCCTGGCCTTTGACTCTGTGCAGGGCCGCTGGCGCGCAGACATCGCTGCGGTTGGTGATGACCGCATTCAGATCAACGATCAGGCCATTGCCTTCTCGTCTCATGCGAACCCAGCTGACATTCCCTGGGGTGAGTTGGGCGTGGAGGTGGTCTTGGAGTGCACGGGCAAGTTCCTGACGCCAGAGCAGCTGCAGGGGCACTTTGATCGTGGTGCCAAGCGCGTCATTGTCTCGGCCCCCGTCAAGGTGGGTGAGGTCTTGAACGTGGTGGTTGGTGTGAACGAGCAGCTCTACGACCCAGCCAAACATCCCATCGTGACCGCAGCCTCTTGCACGACGAATTGCCTAGCTCCCGTCGTCAAGGTGGTTCACGAGACCTTTGGCATTGCCCACGGTCAGATCACCACCATTCACGACCCCACGAATACCAACTTGGTGGTCGATGCGCCTCACAAGGATCTTCGTCGAGCCCGCAGCGCCATGATGAGCCTGGCCCCCACCACCACTGGCAGTGCCACGGCCATTGCCCTGATCTACCCTGAGCTCAAGGGCAAGCTCAATGGCCATGCGGTTCGTGCGCCTGTCTTGAATGCCTCGCTCACCGATTGTGTCTTTGAGCTCAAGCGAGCCGTGACAGCCGAGGAGGTGAATGCCGCTTTTGCCGCTGCAGCTGCCTCGGGCCCTCTCAAAGGCGTCTTGGGTTACGAGACCCTGCCGTTGGTCAGCGCGGACTATGCGCGTGACACACGCAGCAGCATTGTGGATGCACCCTCGACCATGGTGACCGACGGCACCCTGCTCAAGGTCTACGCCTGGTACGACAACGAGATGGGTTACAGCTGCCGCATGGTGGACCTGGCCTGTCACCTGCAGTCTGTTGGACTCTAATTCGGTATGACATCGAGCCCAGCGGCGCAGTCGGGCCTTCGTCAGTATCTGCTGGTTACATCCGCCTATTGGGGCTTTACGCTGACCGATGGCGCCTTGCGCATGCTGGTCTTGCTGCACTTTTTCAAGCTGGGCTTCTCGCCTTTTACGCTGGCCTTTTTGTTTTTGCTCTACGAGGCGGCCGGGATTGTGGCCAATCTGCTCGGTGGGTGGCTTGCGACCCGGTTTGGCATCACTCGCATGCTGATGGTGGGCCTGTCCACCCAGATCATTGGTTTTCTGTTGTTGTCAGCGGTCTCACCGGACTGGTCGATGGCGCTATCGGTGGCCTGGGTCGTGGTGGCCCAGGGGGTCTGTGGGGTTGCCAAAGACCTGACCAAGACCGCCAGTAAGTCAGCGATCAAGCTGACGGCAGGACAGGTCTCCGAAAAGCTATTCAAGTGGGTGGCCTGGTTCACGGGCAGCAAGAACGCCATGAAGGGTGTGGGCTTCTTTTTTGGGGGCCTTTTGCTCGATACCATGGGCTTTCAGGGCGCGCTGTATCTGATGGCGGCCCTGCTGGGGGTGGTACTGGTGGGGGTCTTTGTTGCGCTCCCGCGCCTGATGGGCCAACGCAAGGCCTCTGGCAGTGCCAAAGAGTTTTTTGCCAAGGGATCCGCGCTGAACCTGCTGTCTGCCGGCCGGGTCTTTTTGTTCGGGGCCCGTGACGTCTGGTTTGTGGTTGGTGTGCCGGTCTTTCTCTATTCCCAGGGCTGGACTTTCACCATGGTGGGGGGCTTCATGGCCGCCTGGACCATTGGCTATGGGCTGGTGCAGGCCGCCGCGCCCGCTTTGGTCAAGAAGAGCCCAGACGGCCTGTCAGCGGAGGTCCCAGCAGCAAGGCTTTGGACCGGGGTCTTGACCCTGGTGCCGCTATTGTTGGCGGCCCTCGTCCTGATGGCACCCCTTGAGCCAGCGCTCATGGCCTGGCTGGTGGTGGTTGGTCTTGTCTTGTTTGGCTTTGTCTTTGCCGTGAACTCTTCGGTCCACAGCTACCTGGTGCTGGCCTATGCCGGATCTGACAAGGCTGCTGAGGATGTCGGTTTTTACTATGCTGCAAATGCAGCAGGCCGTTTTGCCGGCACGCTCTTGTCGGGCCTGCTTTATCAGTGGGCTGGCCTCCTGGCCTGCCTGGTGGGATCGGGCCTGATGCTGCTGGCTTGTTTTCTGCTGACCATCGCCCTGCCAAAAAATCGTTAAATCATTGTTTTAAATCACTTTTAACAATCGCTTCTGACCTGTCATGGAAGCGTAACAATGCGGGTTTACTCTGGATCCCGACGCAACAGCTTGCGTTTTCTCTGTCCTGCTTTTCATCGATAACCGAAAGAGGCTTTCTTCATGCGTAAAACTCTCATCAAATCGCTGATCGGTGGCGCCGCTCTGGCTTTTGGCCTGAATGCTGTTGCTGCTGACATCACGGGTGCTGGTGCAACCTTCCCGTATCCCATCTACGCCAAGTGGGCTGAAGCCTACAAAAAAGAGACCGGTACCGGCCTCAACTATCAGTCCATCGGCTCTTCGGGTGGCCTAAAGCAGATCCGCGCCAAGACTGTGACCTTCGGTGCATCGGATGCTCCTGTCAAAGGTGCGGATCTCGACAAAGACGGTATGGTCCAGTTCCCCGCCATCATCGGTGGGACGGTTCCTGTGTTCAACCTGGACGGCTTCAAGCCCGGCCAGATCAAGATCACCGGTGAGGTTCTGGCCGACATGTTCATGGGCTGGATCGTCAACTGGAACGACCCCAAACTCGCCGCTCTGAACCCCGGCGTCAAGCTGCCCGACCAAGCCATTACCGTGGTTCACCGTGCTGACGGTTCCGGTACCACTTTTAACTTCACCGATTACCTGACGGTGGCCAGCAAGCGCTGGGCCGAAAAAGTTGGTACAGGTTCTGCCGTTAAGTGGCCCGCCGCCTCCTCCGTTGGTGGCAAGGGTAACGAGGGTGTGGCTGCCAACGTTCGCCGCGTCAAGGGTGCTGTGGGCTATGTTGAGTATGCCTACGCCAAGAAGAACAACATGCCCTACATGCAGCTTCAGAACAAGGATGGCAAATATGTGAGCCCCGATGACACCACTTTCGCTGCTGCAGCGGCTGGTGCTGACTGGTTCTCCGTTCCTGGCATGGGTCTGTCGATCGTTAACCAGCCTGGCGCTACCAGCTGGCCTATCACGACTGCCTCGTTCATCCTGATGTACAAGAGCCCAAGCGATAAAAAAGCCTCTGACGAAGTCCTGAAGTTTTTTGACTGGTCCTTCAAGAACGGTAAGAAGCTGGCACTGGAGCTGGACTATGTTCCTCTGCCCGACGCTTTGACCAAGCAGATCCGCGAGAAGGTCTGGACGCAGATTAAGTAATTTAAATTTATCTGCCGGCCGCCACGCCCCGTTTGGGGCGTGGCGGCTTTAAGTCTCAATTGATGTTGTGGAAGGGAATGTTATGAGTCAGTCGTTGGCAGCCCAAGCTGATGTGGATCCAAAGATGCTCGCAGTCGTTCGCAGACAGAAGATCCAGGATTTCTTCTTTCACAAGATCACCGCATCATTTTCACTGCTGGTCCTGATTGCCCTGCTGGGCATCATTGCATCCCTGATTTTTAACTCCTGGCCAACCTTCAAGAAGTTCGGCTTTGAGTTCATCTGGCGTGTCGAATGGGACATCATCAACGAGGAGTTTGGTGCTGCCATTGCCATTGTTGGCACGCTGACCAGCGCCGCCATTGCCTTGATCATCGCAGTGCCGCTGTCCTTCGGAATTGCGTTGTTCCTCACCGAGACCTGTCCGGTCTGGCTGCGTCGGCCACTCGGCACGGCCGTTGAACTGCTGGCCGCGGTCCCTTCCATTATTTACGGCATGTTTGGCCTGTTTATTTTTGCGCCGCTGTTCGCGGAATACGGCCAGCCTGCGCTGCAGTCAACCCTTGGGCAGATGCCGATCATTGGGCCCATGTTCGGTGGTGCCATGAATGGCATTGGCATGTTGGCCGCTGGCCTCATTCTTGCGTTCATGGTGTTGCCCTTCATTGCCGCTGTGATGCGAGACGTCTTCGAGATCGTTCCGCCCATTCTGCGCGAATCAGCCTATGGACTGGGCTGCACCACTTGGGAGGTGGTCCGCCACGTGGTTCTGCCTTACACCCAAAAAGGGGTGATCGGCGGCATCATGCTAGGCCTGGGCCGCGCGTTGGGTGAGACCATGGCGGTTACCTTTGTGATTGGAAACTCGAACCGATTGGCGGCCTCCTTGTTCGCTCCTGGTACATCGATCGCTTCGACACTGGCCAATGAGTTTGGAGAAGCGGAAGACTTCCACATATCTACTCTCTTTGCGCTGGGCCTGCTCTTGTTTGTAATCACCTTCATCGTGCTGGCGATTGCCAAGATTCTTATTATTCGTGCCGAGAAGGCAAAGGGCTTCAAGACATGAATGCCAACCTCTATCGAAAAAGAAAGTTCACGAACCAGATTGGCCTCACACTCTCCATGCTAGCCATGGGACTTGGGCTGTTCGTGCTCCTTTGGATCCTGTTTGTCTTGTTTAAGAATGGTTTCTCAGCGCTCGACTTGAACATGTTCACCCAGAGCACGCCGGCTCCGGGAACTGAGGGGGGCGGTCTGCTGAACGCCATTGTGGGCAGTCTTCTGCTGGTTGGATTTACCGCTTTGTTCTCGACGCCGATCGGTATCTTTGCTGGCGTTTACCTGGCTGAGTACGGTGACTCCAGCAAAATCGCCGAGATCACTCGTTTCGTGACGGACATCATGCTCTCGGCCCCATCGATTGTCTTGGGCCTATTTGTCTATGCCATCATCGTGGCTCAGGTCGGCCACTTTTCTGGTTGGGCGGGTACCGTGGCCCTGTCTTTGATTGCGGTGCCTGTTGTGGTGCGGACAACCGAGAACATGCTCCGTCTGGTTCCGGGCAGCCTGCGAGAGGCCGCCTTCGCACTGGGTGCACCGCGCTGGAAGGTGGCCACTTTTGTGACGCTGCGGGCAGCCAAGTCGGGTGTTGTGACCGGTTTATTGCTGGCCTTGGCCAGGATCAGCGGTGAGACGGCCCCGTTGCTATTTACTGCTCTGAACAACCAATTCTTCTCGGCGGATATGACTGCTCCCATGGCTAATCTGCCAGTGGTGATTTTCCAATTCGCCATGTCGCCCTACGACAACTGGGTCCGTTTGGCTTGGGGCGGTGCGCTCTTGATCACACTGACCGTATTGGTTCTTAACATCATTGCCCGCGTCATGTTCCGCGAAAAAGTGAAGGTTTAAAAGGGAAACCCATGTCTATTCTTGAACCCAGCAATCTACCCAACGCCATCGAAGTTCGTGGGCTCAACTTTTTCTATGGAAAGTTCCAGGGTCTGAAGAACGTCAACTTGGACATTGCAGAGAACAAAGTGACGGCCTTTATTGGTCCATCCGGCTGTGGCAAGTCCACGCTGCTCAGAACCTTGAACCGGATGTACAGTCTGTATCCCGGTCAGCGGGCCGAAGGGGAGATTAACCTCTATGGCCAGAACGTTCTGAGTCCCAAGCAGGACCTGAACCTGCTGCGGGCTCAGGTTGGCATGGTGTTCCAAAAGCCAACGCCGTTCCCCATGTCGATCTACGACAACATTGCCTTTGGTGTGCGCCTATACGAAAACCTGAACCGTGCCGATATGGACGAGCGGGTGGAGTGGGCCCTGACCAAGGCAGCGATTTGGACCGAGGTGAAGGACAAGCTCGGCCAGAGTGGCCTGTCGCTGTCTGGTGGTCAGCAGCAGCGTCTGTGTATTGCCAGATCTGTTGCCGTCAAGCCAAAGGTCATTCTGCTGGATGAGCCCACTTCGGCGCTGGACCCCATCTCGACTGCCAAGGTCGAGGAACTGGTCCACGAACTCAAGACCGACTACACCGTGGCCATCGTGACCCACAACATGCAGCAGGCTGCCCGGGTCTCTGACTTCACGGCCTATATGTATCTGGGGGAGTTGGTTGAGTTCGGCAAGACCGACGAGATCTTCATCAAGCCCAAGAAGAAAGAGACCGAGGACTACATCACCGGTCGCTTCGGCTAAGCCTTTATCGCTCCTCGACGCCCGCAGGATGGGGTGCTCGGTTGCCGGCCAGGATGTCGTGTTCTGGCCGGTTTTTTATTTGTAGGCTTGCTATACTTCCCTGCTCTCGGGGTGTAGCGCAGTCTGGTAGCGCATCTGCTTTGGGAGCAGAGGGTCGGGAGTTCGAATCTCTCCACCCCGACCAGGTTGACCGTTTTGGGTTTTGCCTCGACTGCCGGTAGCTCAGTTGGATAGAGCATCAGCCTTCTAAGCTGAGGGTCGGGGGTTCGAATCCCTCCCGGCAGGCCAGTTGTCAGGGCCGTTTCAGCCTGTAGTCCGAGAAAGCGTGGTGGCCGTAGCTCAGTTGGTAGAGTCCCAGATTGTGATTCTGGTCGTCGTGGGTTCGAGTCCCATCGGCCACCCCACCGTTTCTTGTTTTACTTGGTCAAGACCAAGACCCAGACCACCACTGCATTGATAATGGCGCCCAGCACGGCTGCGCTGCCCATGTCTTTGACCCGTTTGGATAATGGGTTGTTTTCGGTGCTGATTCGGTCAATCGTCTTCTCAATCGCAGTGTTGAGTAATTCAACAATCACCACCAAGAGCAGTACGCCGATCAATAGGGCGCGCGAAATGCCGTCGTCTGTTAGGTAGAAGGCCAGCCCCAGAAAGACGGGCAGCAGAGCAATCTCCACCTTGATCGCTTCCTCGGAATGCCAGGCTGCGCTAAACCCCTCTAATGAGTAAAAAAAGGCAGAGACCAGTCGGCGTTTGGCCAGAGCCAGGGCTTGCTTGAGCATGTAGATCGATCCTCTCATTGACGTCGGGGGCAGTGTAAGGGGTTTTAGAGCGCATTCGGCGCGGGTCATAAAACCTTCATGGCAATGACATGTTGATGTCACGCCGGTTACGCATGATGAATTCCCGTGGACCCCCGAGACCTTCCTCCCCAAGTTCAACCGGATAGCCAGGCACCGGAAGGGCGACACTACCGCGCGATTTGGATCTCCGATGTCCACCTGGGCACCCCGGGCTGCAAGGCGGACTTCCTACTAGACTTTCTGAGAGCCAACGAGTCCGATCAACTCTACCTGGTGGGCGACATCATTGACGGCTGGCAGCTGAAAAAAGGCTGGTACTGGAAGCAGTCTCATAACGATGTGGTTCAGAAGATTCTGCGCAAGGCGCGCAAGGGTACCAAGGTCACGTACATCGTTGGTAACCACGACGAGGCTTTGCGAGAGTTTCTGGGCCTGACGTTTGGTGAGATTGTGATTGCAAACGAGGCGGTGCATGAGACCCAGGATGGCCGGCGTCTGTGGATCACCCACGGTGACTTATTTGACGGCGTGATTCAGTACGCCAAGTGGCTGGCCTACCTGGGGGATACCGCCTACACCTTCATC
>JBEDMQ010000123.1:0-2843 GCA_041171045.1 Pseudomonadota bacterium | reverse complement strand
GGGAATTCATCTTTCAGCTGCTCATAGGACAACCCCATGCGGGCCGCCGCACCGGGTGCCAGGTTCTGGATCAAGACATCGGCCTTGGCCAATAGCCTGCGCAGGGCCGTCATGGCCTGGTCGTTCTTCAGATCCAGCGTCAGGCTCTCTTTGGAGCGGTTCACCCAGACAAAGTGAGAGGCCAGGCCATCGACTCGCTCGTCGTACCGACGTGCAAAATCTCCCTCTCCAGGACGCTCCACTTTGATGACCCGAGCACCAAGGTCCGCCAACTGGCGTGAGGCAAAGGGCGCTGCAATCGCATGCTCCAGCGAAACCACGGTAATGCCCGTCAAGGGCAAAGTCTGTGTTGGTTGATTCAAGGCTCTACTCTTCTGGTTGATCAGTCAGTCCGCGGTCGCTTAGAAGGACCGGGGCAGGCCCAGCAGGTGCTCGGCCACATAGGAATAAATCAGGTTCGAGGAGATCGGCGCCACCTGGTAAAGGCGTGTCTCTCTGAACTTGCGCTCCACATCGTACTCACAGGCAAAGCCAAAGCCCCCATGCGTCTGCAGGCAGATGTCAGCCGCCTCAAAGGAGGCCTTGGCCGCCAGGTGCTTGGCCATGTTGGCCTCTGCGCCACAGGGTTTGCCTGCGTCAAAGAGCTCACAGGCCTTGAATCGCATCAGGTTGGCAGCCTCGGTCTCGATAAAAGCCTGGGCAATCGGAAACTGAATACCCTGGTTCTGGCCAATCGGCCGGCCAAAGACCACCCGCTCACTGGCGTACTTGCGTGCCCGATCAATACACCAATAGGCATCGCCAATGCACTCGGCGGCAATCAGCGCACGCTCGGCATTCAAGCCATCCAAAATGTATTTAAAGCCCTTGCCCTCCTCACCAATCAGGTTCTCGGCGGGGATCTCCAGGTTGTCAAAGAAGACCTCGTTGGTCTCGTGATTGACCATGTTGCGAATGGGCTGAACGGTCATGCCCTTGCCAATGGCCTGGTGCAGGTCCACCAGGAAAATGCTCATGCCTTCGCTCTTCTTGGTCACCTGATCCAGTGGCGTGGTTCGGGCCAGCAAGACCATCAGGTCCGAGTGCTGAATGCGCGAGATCCAGACCTTCTGGCCATTGACCACATAGCGATCGCCTTTCTTGACCGCGGTGGTCTTGAGCTTGGTGGTATCGGTCCCGGTGGTGGGCTCGGTCACGGCCATGCTCTGCAGACGCAACTCGCCACTGGCAATCTTGGGCAGGTACAGCTGCTTTTGCTCGGCCGAGCCATGGCGAAGAATCGTGCCCATGTTGTACATCTGGCCGTGACAACTGCCCGCGTTGCCACCCGAGCGGTTGATCTCTTCCATGATGACTGAGGCTTCCGTCAGACCAAGCCCAGATCCACCGTACTCAGCCGGAATCAAGGCGGCCAGCCAGCCGGCCTCGGTTAAGGCATTGACAAAGGCCTCTGGGTAGCCGCGGGCGTCATCGACCTCTTGCCAATACTTGGAATCAAACTGGGCACACAAATCACGCAAGGCCTCACGAAGGTCTTGGTGGGCATCGGCGGCAGGAATCTCATGCATGGGCTACTCCAAAAATAAAAAACACATCAAACAAGTGATGACGGCCTTGGTCCGGCCATCGTTGGTTGCCAAATTTCTCTATGCGGCCAAGACAGCAGTCGCCTTCATCGTCACAAACCCCTGATGGTCCTGGGCCCACAGACTGATTTGACCGTCGCCCATCTCCTTGCCACAGACCTTCATGGGCTGGCCATCGAAGGTGGGACGAATCGCCCGAAAATCAAACGACCGCAAGGACCCAAGACCTGGCTGACGGCGCACGAGGTCCACCAACAGCGTCGCGATCAGGGGGCCATGGACCACCAGGCCTGGGTAGCCCTCCTCGGTGGTGACATAACGACGGTCGTAATGAATGCGATGGCCATTAAAGGTCAGCGCCGAATAACGAAACAGCAGCACATCGTCTGGCGTCAGGCTGCGCTCAAAGTCTGCATCAGTCGGAGCCAACTCACCGGCTGCCATCGGGGCACCGTGGGCACTGGCCGGCGGGTTGTCCCGGTAAACGATGTCATGGACCTCGGTCATCGCCAAGCCCTGAGCATTCGAGATCGCATGCTCCACCGCCACAAAGACCAGGTCACCGGTCTTGCCGCTCTTGTGGGTCACACTCTTGATGGTCGAGACCCGTTCGACTGACTCACCAATCTTCAGTGGCTGATGCCAGTTGAGCTGACCACCAGCCCACATTCGTCGGGGTAGCGGCACGGGTGGCAGGAAACCACCTCGCTTGGCGTGACCATCCACCCCCAGTTCAGACTGACGGTGCAACGGCAGAAAGTAGAGCCAATGCCACAAGCCTGGCAGTGCATCGCCCAACTCGTAGGATTCTTCGCGATCCAAGGTGGCGGCCAGGGCCCGAGCGGGCGTTGCAGACAGCTGGTCCGATTGGCGCTGTTGGCGACCAACCCAGTCCGAAAAATCAAATGACGACATGGCAACACCCTCTTAAGCAGACACCGCTGCATATGCTGCGCCCGAAGGCTAGGCCCTGCAATTCTGATTTTTAGGCCATAGCCTCCGGTTTAGCCGTAGGCTAAGGCTGATCCTCGGTAAGATAGTTGGCATGCAACAAATTCACCTGCACACCACCGACCTTCGTCTGCTGCGTGAAATCGCCGACGCCCAGAACATCACCGAGGCAGCCGGGCGGCTGCATCTCTCCCTCTCAGCCGCCAGCGGCCGAATCAAGGCCATGGAGGAGCAGCTCGACACAGTCCTGCTCGATCGCCTACCCCGTGGGGTTCGACTCACCCAGGCCGGTGAGGCGGTGGTCTT
>JBEDMQ010000122.1:0-5244 GCA_041171045.1 Pseudomonadota bacterium | reverse complement strand
CATGCCCACGCGTTTATCGAGCAGTTGCCACAGGGCTATCAGACCTTTCTGGGCGAGCGTGGGTTAAGGCTGTCGGGCGGCCAGCGCCAACGCATGGCCATTGCCAGGGCGGTTCTGCGTAATCCGCCTCTGCTGCTGTTGGATGAGGCGACCTCCGCATTGGATACTCTCTCAGAGCGAGCCGTTCAAGCGGCCTTGCAAGAGCTGCTGCCAGGTCGCACCGCCATGGTCATTGCACATCGCCTGTCGACTGTCCGTCAGGCCAGTCTGATTGCTTTGCTGGACCAGGGCCAATTGGTGGGTCTCGCACCCCACGATGAATTGATCAAGACCAGCACGCTCTATCAGTCACTGGCTGAGCAGCAGTTTGTGGACCGCCTGGAGACGGCCTGATGTGGTCTATTGGCATCGACCTGGGCGGCACCAAGACCGAGGCGGTTGTTCTCTCGGAGGCCGGCCAGATCCTGGCGCGTCATCGGGTGGCCACACCGGCAGATCAAGGGCCTGCAGCCATTGTGCAGGCCATGGTGGACCTGAGGGATCTGGTGGTGCGGCAGGCTGTGTCGGGACTTCAGAAACCCGGTGAGTCGGTTGGGCAGCCACCCGCGAAGATGACCATCGGCCTGGCCACACCGGGTTCGCTGGATCCACGCACTGGCCTGCTTCGCAATTCCAATACGACCTGCCTCAACGGGGTTGACCTGCAGACACTGGTGAATGAAGCCATGGGTCAGGCGGTGCACATCGAGAACGATGCCAACTGTTTTGCGCTGGCCGAGGCCAGGGCGGGGGCGGGCCAAGGCTTTGGGCTGGTGTTGGGATTGATCATGGGCACTGGTTGCGGTGCAGGCTGGGTGCACGATGGCCAATTACACACGGGGCCCAATCGCGTGGCCGGTGAGTGGGGCCATATCAGCCTGGATGAGCAAGGCCCCGCCTGCTGGTGCGGCACGAGGGGCTGTGTGGAGACCTGGCTATCCGGCAGTGGACTGCGGGCACGCTATCAAGAGCGAACGGGTCGTCTGCGAGAGGCCAAGGACATCTTGTTGGATGACCATGACGCGGATGCGCTTGCTCTACAAGAGCGTTTTGACTGGGCGCTGGCCCAGGGACTCTCGCGAGTGGTCCAGGTCTTGGATCCGGATGTGATTGTCCTCGGTGGCGGCCTGTCGAATCTGCCGGGTTTGGCCGAGCGTTGCCAACAGGGCCTTCAGAACACGGTCTTTGGTGGAGGCTGTCAGACGCCTGTCCGAGTCCACCAGTTGGGTGATTCAGCTGGTGTGGTCGGAGCGGCCTGGCTTGGCCTGGGTCAAGCCTAGACCGATAAAGACCAGGGCGATGCCCAGCCACTTGCCGGGGCTGATGGTCTCACCCAAGAACAAGGCGGCAGAGCCCAGGCCAAAGACCGGTACCAACAGGGTAAAGGGGGCAACCTGGGATGCGGCGTGTCGTCTGAGAAGCCATGACCATCCGCTGTAGCCAATCAGACTGGCCCCGTAGGCATTGATCAACAGGCAGAGCCAGAAGATGGGCGTTGGTTCGATCAGGTGATGCCAGACCTGCTGCCAGCCGGCGGTGCCCTCCAAAATCAGGGACAGGGGCAAGAGGGCTGCCGCGGCCACCAGAGATCCCCAGGTCACCATGGGCACTGCAGCGGTCTGACCCATGGCCTTGATGAACATGTTGCCGCTGGCCCAAGAGGCCGCTGCCGCAATGGTCATGACAAAGCCCAGCATCGAGGAGGACTGGCCAACGTCAACCGCAACGGCGGCAATGCCTGCGATGCCAACCCCCACGCCCAAGAGTTGGATCGGATGTGGACGCTCCTGGGTCCAGAGCACGGCAAAGAGCAGGGTAAAAAAGACTTGGCTCTGAATGACCAGTGAGGCCAGCCCCGCTGGCATGCCGACCGCAATCGCGCCAAAGAGCAAGGCGAACTGGGCGAAGAAAGAGAACAGTCCGTAGCCGAGTAACAGTCTGATCGGGACCGCTGGACGTGCCACAAAGAGCAGCAGTGTGAGCGAGATGGTGGCAAACCGAAGGGTTGCAAAGGTCATCGGTGGCACCAGGTCTACTGCCCATCGCATAAAGACGAAATTGGTTCCCCAGATGCCCATGACGAGCAGCACCAGCAGCAGGTGCGATGGAGGCAGTCGTTGATGCCTCACTACTGTCGGATACACCAGCCGATGGCCACGAGTCGGTGGGTCAGGGCAACCAGACCCAGCGCAGCCAGGCTGCAGACCCCTAGGCTCATCCAAGGCGAGACGTCACCCACCCCAAAGAAGCCAAACCGAAATCCGTCGATCAGGTAGAAAAAGGGATTGAGATGGCTGATCGCCTGAAAAGTGGGCGGCAGGTTGTGGACGCTGTAAAACACTCCCGCCATGAAGGTCAGCGGGTTGATCAGGAAATTCTGAAAGGCGGAGACGTGATCCCACTTCTCTGCCCAGAGGGCTGCGATCAGACCCAGGCTGCCCATGATCAGGCTGGCCATGACGGCAAATGCCAGGGTGAGGGCCAGGTTGTGCATGGGCAGGCTGACAAAGGGAACGGATACCAGCCAGACGACCCCACCACAGGCCAGACCTCGGGCCAATGCACCGCCCAGATATCCGACCAGCCACTCCCAGGGCCGCATAGGCGAGAGCATGAGAAAGACCAGATTGCCGGTGATCTTGCTCTGGGTCAGGCTGGAACTGGAGTTGGCAAACGCGTTTTGTTGGAGAGTCATCATGACCAGACCCGGCACCAGGAATTGGCTGTAGCTCACACCGGGGAATGGCTCGAGGCGACCCTCCAGTAAGAAGGCAAAGATCACCAGGAAGAGCATGGAGGAGACCACTGGCGCCAGAATGGTCTGGACAGAGACCTTGGTGAAGCGGCGAATTTCTTTAGCCAGCAGGGCCCAAGCCCCGATGGCGCCACCAGCCCTGGGCATCAGAGCGGGCGACATATCACCACCTGGGCTGTGAACTTGGCTCATATCAACTCTCGTCAGGCCGAAGGTCTTTGACGAGCAGCCTGGGCGATCGCCAGTCGCGTGCGGTGCGCCTCTTGCTGGCCGGCCTGCTGCCAGTCATCGCCTGCACTGGCGTAAAGAATGGCGCGTGAGGAGTTGATGAATAAGCCTGCTGGCGTCTGCGATTCGGTCAGGCCGGCCGCCACTGTTGCCTCCAGGTCACCGCCTTGAGCCCCAATGCCTGGCACGAGCAATGGAAGGTCTGGCGCGAGTGCCCGTACTCGAGCAATCTCACTGGGATAAGTGGCACCGACGACCAGGCCAGCCTGTCCCTTGGCGTTCCATTTCTGCTGCGCTGTTGCGGCGACTCTCTCAAATAGCTTTTCACCGCTGGCCAGGGTCTGCATCTGGAATTCATCGCCGCCCGGGTTGCTGGTGCGACACAAGACGAAAATACCTTTGTCGGTGCGATCCAGAAAGGGCTGCAGGCTGTCGGTACCCATGTAGGGGTTGAGCGTGACGGCATCAGCTCCATAACGATCAAACGCCTCGCTGGCATAGTGCTGCGCAGTCGAACCAATGTCACCGCGTTTGCTGTCCAGGATGAGCACATGTTGGGGATGGTGCCGCTTGATGTAGGCACAGACCTCAGCCAAGACCGACTCTGCGCCAAGGGCCGCGAAGTGAGCGATCTGGGGTTTGAAGGCACAGGCATGTGCCGCAGTGGCTTGGATCACGCCGATGCAAAACTCCATCACCTGGTCCAGGGCTGTGCCTCTGCCTTTCAGAGCTGTCGGGAGTCTGCTGAGTTCAGGGTCCAGTCCCACGCAGAGCAGGCTGTCTTGCTGTTTCCATGCAGTTCGGCAGCGTTCGATGAAAGTCATGGGACACATTCTGACATGCGGGCACAAAAAAAATCCCGGCTGCGACACGAGGCCAGAGCCGGGATGTAGGCAAGCTGGCGGGGCCGACAGCCCCACCAGTGAAGCCAGGGGTGATTACATGCCCATGTCGCCCATGCCACCCATACCGCCCATGCCACCAGGCATGCCACCGGCAGGCTTGTCTTCGGCCAACTCACCGATCATGCAGTCGGTGGTCAGCATCAGACCGGCCACGGAGGCGGCGTTCTGCAGAGCGGTGCGGGTTACCTTGGTGGGGTCGACCACGCCCATCTCGAGCATGTCACCGAACTCGCTGGAGGCTGCGTTGTAGCCCTGAGCGCCCTTGAGTTCCAGAACCTTGTTGACAATGACGCTGGGTTCGTCACCACAGTTGGCCACGATCTGACGCAGAGGCTCTTCCACTGCGCGCATCACGATCTTGATGCCAGCCTCCTGGTCGGGGTTGTCGCCCTTGACCTTGGCAGAAGCCCGGGCACGCAGCAGGGCCACACCACCACCTGCCACGATGCCTTCTTCGACTGCAGCGCGGGTCGCGTGCAGCGCGTCTTCGACACGGGCCTTCTTCTCTTTCATCTCGACTTCGGTGGCAGCACCCACGCGGATCACGGCAACACCGCCGGCCAGCTTGGCCACGCGCTCTTGCAGCTTCTCTTTGTCGTAGTCGCTGGTCGCCTCTTCGATCTGAACGCGGATTTGCTTGACGCGAGCCTCGATGGCCTTGGAGTCACCGGCGCCATCGATGATGGTGGTGTTCTCTTTGGCGATCTCAACGGTCTTGGCCTGGCCGAGTTCGGCCAGGGTGGCCTTCTCGAGTGTCATGCCGGTCTCTTCAGAGATCACGGTGCCACCGGTCAGGATGGCCATGTCCTCGAGCATGGCTTTGCGACGGTCACCAAAGCCTGGGGCCTTGACGGCAACGGTCTTCAGAATGCCGCGGATGTTGTTCACCACCAGGGTGGCCAGGGCCTCGCCCTCGACGTCTTCTGCCACGATTAGCAGGGGACGGCCAGCCTTTGCGACCTGCTCCAGAACGGGCAGCAGCTCACGAATGTTGGAGACCTTCTTGTCGTGCAGCAGAATGAAGGGGTTGTCCAGCAGAGCGACTTGCTTCTCAGGGTTGTTGATGAAGTAAGGAGACAGGTAGCCGCGGTCAAACTGCATGCCTTCCACGACGTCCAGCTCGTTGTTCAGGGACTTGCCGTCCTCGACGGTGATCACCCCTTCTTTGCCGACCTTCTCCATGGCCTGCGAGATGATCTCGCCGATTTCGGTGTCGGAGTTGGCGGAGATGGAGCCAACCTGAGCGATTTCCTTGGTGGTGGTGCATGGTTTGGAGATCTTTGCGAGTTCTTCGACGATGGCGGTGGTGGCCTTGTC
>JBEDMQ010000121.1:0-5423 GCA_041171045.1 Pseudomonadota bacterium | reverse complement strand
CTTTGCCATGCCAGCCGATCAGATCCAGGTGGTGGTCCATCCCCAGAGCCTGATTCACTCCATGGTGGCCTTTGACGATGGCTCGACGCTGGCCCAGCTGGGATCGCCCGACATGCGCACCCCCATTGCCCATGCCCTGGCCTGGCCCACTCGCATCACGGCCGGCGTGCAGGCTCTGCGTTGGGACCAGATCAGCCGGCTGGATTTCGAGCAGCCAGACTTGGTGAAATTTCCGGCTCTCGCCATGGCTCAATCTGCCTTGGCCAGTGGGCCTGCAGCCACCACCATCTTCAATGCGGCCAATGAGCAGGCCGTGGCCAGTTTCCTCGAGGGCGACATGGCCTTCGGCATGATCCCAAGGGCGATCTCCGAGAGTCTTAGTGGACTCAGTCACCGATTCTCGCCGCCGAGCAGTCTTGAGGATGTATTTGAGATTGATCGGCAGGCCAGGGCCTATTGCGGGCAGTGGTTAAGGGAGGCCTTGGCCAGATGACCGCAGTCTTGTCTTTTCTCGTCGCCATCGCCCTCTTGGTCTTTGTTCACGAGTGGGGCCACTACATCGCCGCCCGATCTGTGGGCGTACCGGTCGAGAAGTTTTCAATTGGCTTTGGCCGGGTGCTCTTGAGTCGCAAGGATGCGAAGGGCTGCGAGTGGGCCGTCTCTGCGATTCCCTTGGGCGGCTTTGTCAAGATGGATGACCAGGCCTTTGAGGCCAGAGCGCTCTGGGCCAGGGCCTGGGTGGTTAGTGCAGGCCCCTTGGCCAATTTGGTCTTTGCGGTCTTGGCCTACACCGGGGTCTTTCTGATCGGTCAGCCCGAACCGGTGGCCAGCCTGGCCCAGCCAAAGGCCGAGTCCCAGGCGGCCAAGGTGGGTCTGGCCTCCGGGGATCGCGTCCTGTCTCTCGATGGTGAATCGATCGAGAGTTTTTCTGATCTGCGTTGGGCCTTGCTGCAACGACTGGTGGCGCAGGGCGAATTGGACGTGTCCATGCGGGTGATCTCCGAAGAGGGCAGTCGAGCGGTCACAGCTGAGAATGCTGCTCCGGACAAGACCGTCAGGCTTGTGCTCACAAGAGAGCAGGCCTCCCAGCCTGATCCCAGTACTGGTCAGCCCAGGTCCCCCGAAGCCCTCATGGCCCAGCTGGGTCTGCGTCCACAGAGTCTGGCCGTGCGCATTGCCGGTGTTCAGCCGGGCAGCCCAGCCGACCTGGCGGGACTCAGAGAGGGCCAGGTCGTTTTGGCGGTCAATGGCCAGTCGGTCAGCCAGCCGGCGGACATCAGTGCCGCGGTATCTGCGGCTGGGGGCCAGGCGGTGGCCCTTCTCGTGACAACGCCCATGGCCAATGATCCTCATAGCGAACAGCCCGGCAGCAGGCAGTCCGTGACGGTCACGCCGGCGCAGTCAGCTCCCGGTGCGAGTGCTGCAGGCGTGGGCGCCAGACCTTGGCGACTGGGCGTGTCCTTGGCGCCTGTCTACCAGGAGACTCACCGTCGTCACAGCCTGACCCAGTCGGTGGTTCGGGGACTGGATCGGACGGCGGACATGTTTGTTCTGAGTTGGCAGGCCATCGGACGCATGGTGGTGGGCAGCCTGAGCTGGCGTGAGCTGAGCGGGCCGGTCTCGATTGCAGGTGCAGCGGGACAGTCTGCGGCTGTGGGGATCACCGCGTTTGTCTCGTTTCTAGCCTTGATCAGCGTGAGCATCGGCGTGCTCAACCTCATGCCCATTCCAATGCTGGACGGGGGGCACCTCCTGTATTATTTGGCCGAGTGGGTCCGTGGGAAGCCGCTGTCCGCCCAGGCTCAGCAGTTGGGCCAGAGGATGGGACTGGTGGCCATTGTGCTGCTGACCAGCCTGGCCTTGTTCAACGATGTTTTAAGGGTTTTGGGACTTTAGGCTGGGCGCGCGAGCGAGACCAGCCGGGACCGACAGTCAAAAGGAACAACATGCCGACACAGACGCTTCAACCCACCCTCACTCGCCTGAGCCTGGCCATTGGGCTGTCCCTGTCCGCCTTGTCGGTTCAGGCCCAGGTCCAGCTGCCCGCTCCGGCGGCACCGGCAGTCCAGCCTGCGGCCGGCGGGGTGTCTGGGGTCGTGATTCGCGATGTGAGGGTTGAGGGGCTGCAGCGAATCGAGCCCGGTACGGTCTTCTCCTACCTGCCGATCAAGGTCGGTGATCGAATCTCCGAAAACGGCATCACCGAGTCGGTCCGCCTGTTGTTTGCCACCGGTTTTTTCAAGGATGTTCGGGTCGAGCTAGAGGGCGACGTGCTGGTGGTGCTGCTTGAAGAGCGTCCGGCGATTGGCGTGGTCGAGATCACCGGCTCCAAGGAGTTCGACAAGGACACCCTGAAAAAGGCCTTGGCCGATTCTGGGCTGGCCGAGGCCCGCATTTTTGACCGGGCTCTGCTGGACCGCGCTGAGCAGGAGCTCAAGCGCCAGTATCTGGGGCGCGGCAAGTACGATGTGCAGATCCAGTCGACCATCACGCCGCTGGAGCGCAACCGGGTGGCGGTGTCGATTGCCATCGACGAGGGCGAGGATGCCCGCATCAAAGAGATCCGGATTGTAGGGGCCAAGGCCTTTAAGGAAAAAGACCTGCTCTCGGAGTTCAAGCTCTCCACGCCCACCTGGATGTCCTGGTACACCAAGTCAGACCAGTACTCTCGCCAGAAGCTTACCGGCGACATTGAGACCCTGAAGTCTTTCTACCTGAACCGTGGCTACCTGGAGTTTGTGGTCGACGCGACGCAGGTGTCCTTGTCGGCGGACCGTAAGGATGTCTTCATCACCCTGGTGATCAACGAGGGTGAGAAGTTCAACTTTGGATCCGTGAAACTGGCGGGTGATCTGCTGGGTCAGCCTGCCCAGTTCGAAAAACTGCAGACCCTGAAGTCTGGCGAGGTCTTCTCGCAAGAAAAACTGCTGGCGGTGACCAAGGCCATGAGCGATCGCATGGGTGAGCTGGGCTATGCCTTTGCCAACGTCAATCCGCTGCCCCTCATCGACCGGGCCAACAAGCGGGTGGACTTTACCCTCCAGCTCGATCCGGGCCGTCGGGTCTACGTGCGTCGCGTCAACATCAGTGGCAATGCCAAGACCCGCGATGAGGTCATTCGCCGCGAGATGCGTCAGTTCGAAGCGTCCTGGTATGACAGCGAGCGGATTCGCCTGTCTCGTAATCGAATCGATCGCCTGGGCTACTTCAAGAGCGTCGAGGTCAACACCGATGCGGTGGTGGGGGCCTCGGACCAGGTGGATGTCAACGTGAAGGTCGAGGAGCGGCCCCTGGGCAGCCTGACCTTCGGTGTGGGCTTCTCCAGTTCCGACAAGTTGGTGCTGTCTGGCTCGGTGGCCCAGCAGAACTTCCTGGGGACAGGTACCGATGTGAAGTTCGAGGTCAACACCAGCAAGGTCAGCCGCACCTTTGCGATCAGCCACGTCGACCCCTACTGGACCGACGATGGGGTGAGCCGCTCCTTCGACCTCTACACCCGCAAGTTCAATGCCGATGAGTTAAGCACCCTGGGCCAGTACTCGATTGAGACCGCCGGTCTTGGCATGCGCTTTGGCGTGCCCTATACCGAGGAGGACCGAGTGTTCTTTGGGCTGGCCTATGAGCAGCAGAAGGTGGGTGGGTCACCCAACAGTGTCACCAACCCCAATTTCTACAGCTACCAGCAGTCCTACCCCGGCGGGGCCGATGCCTATCTGCTGACCCTGGGCTGGTCGCGTGACTCACGCGACTCGTCCATCGCCCCCAGCAGCGGTCGTTACCAGTACGTCAATGGTGATTACGGCACGCCCATCGGTGAGCTGGAGTATCTTCGCCTGACCTATGGCCACCAGTGGTTCAAGGGGCTAACCAAGTCCATCACCTATGCCATCAACACCGAGCTGGGCTATGGCCTGGGTCTGGCTGGTCAGAATTACCCGGCGACCAAGAACTTCTATGCCGGTGGTATTGGATCCATCCGCGCCTTCTCGAGCAGCACCGTGGGTCCCAAGAGCAGCGACAACTCCACTGCGCTCGGTGGCAACCGGCGACTGGTCATCAACAACGAGCTGCTCTTTCCTCTGCCGGGCATGGCCCAGGATCGCACCATTCGCCTGTTTACCTATTTCGACATGGGCAACGTCTGGGGTGAGGTGGGCACCAACGGTGGCCTGAGGGCCTCGGCTGGTGTGGGCCTCAGCTGGCTGTCGCCAGTTGGACCGCTCAAGCTCAGCATGGGCAATGCCATTCGCAAGGAAACCGGTGACAAGACCCAGCGGCTGCAATTCCAGATTGGTACTGGCTTCTAAGGCCTGGCCGCCGGGGTCTATGAGACACTGTGGACTGGGTCAGCTGGCTGACCGCCCGTACTTTTGATATTCAAGACAGAAGGACTGTTTATGCGTTTGATGGCTGTGATGGGACGATCGATGGGTTGTTTGGCCGTGTTGGGTGGCGTGATGCTGCCCATGCAGCCGGCTGTGGCCGCTGATACCAAGGTGGGTTTTGTCAGCACCGAACGGGTCCTGCGCGAGTCGTCTCCTGCCAAAGCCGCCCAGAAGAAACTGGAGCAGGAATTTGCCAAGCGCGAGAAGGAACTCCAAGAAGCCTCGGCCAAGCTGCGTGGCATGGTCGAAAAGCTCGAGCGGGATGCACCGGTCATGTCAGAGGCCGATCGTGGCAAGCGTCAGCGCGAGATCTCGGACACCGAGCGTGACCTGCAGCGTCGCCAGCGCGAGTTCCGCGAGGATCTCAACCAGCGTCGCAACGAGGAACTGGCGGTGGTGGTCGAGCGGGCCAACAAGGCGATTCGCCAGATTGCAGAGGCCGAGAAGTACGACATCATCTTCCAAGAGGCCGTCTACGCCTCTCCGCGAATTGACATCACTGAGAAGGTCGTTCGCGTCTTGAATGGCCAGTCCAAGTAGTTCTCTCTCGGTTGCCGATCTGATTCAACGCCTCGGGGGTGATCCCAGGGGAGACCGAGCGTTTCCCGTTCTTCGGTTCAGACCGCTGACCCAGGCGGGTGCCTCGGATGCGGCCTTTGCCGTTCATGAGCGAATGGCCGAGCAGGTCAGCGCCAGCCAGGCTGGTCTGATGATTCTGCCACCCTCGTTGGCCCGGTTGGCCGATCGTTTCAAGGCGGCTATCGTGGTGGCCGATCCCTATCTCTATTTTGCCCAAGTGGCGGGTCTCATCCAGGCCTCGAATCGAGCCGCTCAGGTTCAAGAGACCCAGATTCATCCCTCTGCGGTGGTCGCCCAGACGGCCAAGCTTGGCCAGAGGGTTCGAATTTCGGCGGGTGTGGTGATCGAGGAGGGGGCCGAGATTGGCGACGACACCGACATTGGTCCTGGCTGCGTGATTGGGGCCCACAGCCGAATTGGCGCAGCAGGTCTGCTGCATGCCCGGGTCAGTCTGGGTGC
>JBEDMQ010000120.1:0-2802 GCA_041171045.1 Pseudomonadota bacterium | reverse complement strand
GGGGGCCACTGACCAGCGGAATCATTAGTCGAACGGGCCCAAAGGCAGAGGCCCGAAGAATCGCCCGCAGTTGGGTCATGAAGAGCTCGGGTTCTGCCAGACAGAGTCGAATGGCTCGAAGGGCCAAGGCTGGATTCGTGGGTTGGCCGCGACCAGCGGAGATGGCGGGTACATCTTTGTCGGCACCGGAGTCCAGGGTTCGGATGGTCACAGGCCGGCCGCCCATGGCCACAATCACTTGTCGGTAGGCGTCAAATTGTTCTTCTTCGCTGGGCGGGTCCTGTCGGTTCATGAACAGGAATTCGCTTCTGAACAGCCCCACGCCATCGCAACCCGCTTCGAGCGCAGCCATGGCGTCATCCGGCAGGTCCAGGTTGGCCAATAGTCGAATGGGCTGACCATCGAGGGTCTTGGCGGCAACCGTCTTGAGGCGCTTGAGTTTCTCTTGCTCGAGGGCCTGCTCGGCCTGCTGAGAGGCGTAGTGATCACGCAGGGTGTCATCCAGGCTGCCCACCACCACACCGGCTCGTGCATCGAGCACGACCTCTTCGCCCTGGCTGACCATGCCGTGCAAGGTCTGTAGCCCGACCACTGCCGGCAGGCCCAGGCTTCTGGCCAGAATGGCGGTGTGGGCGGTGGGACTGCCCGAGTCGGTGGCAAAGCCAACGAATTGGTGTTCCCGAATGAGCAGCATGTCTGCCGGGGCGATGTCCCTGGCCACCAAAATCCAAGGCAGGTCATCCGGCTGACGCGATTGTTGGGCCAGCACCGCAGAGAGGTTTTCGGTGCCTTGCAGGGCCTTGAGCACCCGCTCTACCAGCTGTTCGACATCGGCCTTGCGCTCCTTGAGATAGGCATCCTCAATCGCATCAAATTGCGCAGCCACGGCCTGAAATTGCTGCACCAGGGCCCATTCAGCATTACAAGACTCTTTGCGAATGCGCTCAATGGTGGCCTCAATGAGCAAGGGGTCCTGCAGCACCACCGCCTGCAAGTCAATAAAGGCGCGAACCTCGGCCGCCGGCTCTTGGCCAAGGGCTGCTCGCAGCACCTCAAATTCTTCTTCGATCTGGGCAATCGCCGCCTGAAACCGATGAATTTCTGGCTCGATGTCTTCTTGATCAATCTCTCGGCGTGGCAGGTCAAAAGAGGCCGGGGCCAGCACCCAGGCACGACCCAGGGCCAGTCCCTCACCCACGCCGATGCCGGTGACAGACCAGGCCATGGTTTATTCGCCCTCGCCGAACTTGTCGTTGATGAGATGCCGAACGGCAGCCATGGCCTCCTCTTCGCGGTCACCATGGCATTCGATCTCGATCTCGGTGCCCGGGCCAGCGGCCAGCATGGTCACCCCCAAGACACTCTTGGCATTGATGCGCTTGGCGCCTCTTGTAAGCCAGACCTCACATGGAAACTGGGTCGCTGTCTGGGAGAGTTTGCTCGAGGCCCGAAGGTGCAGCCCAAGCTTATTGATAATGGTGATGGTGGATTTGATCATGCAGCGGCATCCTCGTCTTGCAACAGGCTGCAGCAGCCTTGTCCTGGGTCCTGCAGCAGCTTGTCAACCAGCGCATGGGCGGGCAGCTCCCGATAGGTCAGGGCTCTGAGCAGGCCGGGCAGGCTGACACCGGCCAGGCCCAGCCCCTGAATCGCGCCCTGGGTTCTGAGCTGTTTGAGCCAGAGTTGAGCTCCGTTGGCCGGTGTGGCACCCAAGAGATCGGTGACGACCAGCACTTCAGTTGGCCTTCCGTTGTCCTGCCAGAGTTGCGTTAGATTCTGAGCCACCTGCTGAGGGGTCTGGCTGCTCAGGACATCGAGCACGATGACATCGGAGAGCTTTTGCCCAAAACCGTGACAGGCCACCGCATGCAGGGCCGAGCCCAGCGGCGCATGACAGACTAGAAAGAGTTGGGTCGAGTTGGCCATGTAGAGCCCATTTTAGGCGAGCCGGGCCTCCACGGCCTTGATAAACGCTTCGGCCACATCAAAGCCTGTCTGAGCTGTGATCTCACGAAACCCCGTAGGGCTGGTGACGTTCACCTCGGTCAGGTGATCGCCAATTACATCCAAGCCGACCAGAAACAAACCCCGCTCGGCGAGAACAGGGCCAAGGGCGTTGGCGATCTCTAAGTCTCGGTCTGTCAGTGGCCTGGCTTCTCCTCGACCACCCGCAGCCAGGTTGCCACGTGAGGCCCCAGCCGGTGGAATCCGGGCCAAGGCAGAGGGCACGGGCTTGCCATCAATCAGCAAGATGCGTTTGTCGCCGTCCACAATTTGGGGCAGCCACTCTTGGCCCATGATCGCTCGGCGTCCATGGTCAGTCAGGGTCTCCAGAATCACTGGCAGGTTGGGGTCACTGGACTGGGTAACAAAAATGCCACTGCCGCCCATGGCATCCAGTGGCTTGAAGACCACCTTGTCATGGGCCTTGGCGAATTGGGTGAGTTTGTCCATGCAGGCGCTCACCATGGTGATGGGTGTGAATTGACCGAATTCCAATGCGGCCAATTTCTCTCCGTGATCACGCAGGGCGGCAGGCTGGTTGATCACCCAGACACCAGCCCGCGCGATGACGTCTAACAGCTGAGTCGCCACCAGAAAACTCACATCAAAGGGTGGGTCCTTGCGCATGAGCAAGACATCGAAGTCCCGAGCCTGGTATCAGGTCGTGTCTGAACAGATCTACCAGGCCCAGGATTTCGATGTCGTGCTCATGCGCAAGGACCCGCCCTTTGATGTGGATTTCTTGGTGGCGACTCAGCTGTTGGATGTCATCGCGCGGGCCGGTGTCTGGGTGATCAA
>JBEDMQ010000119.1:0-9519 GCA_041171045.1 Pseudomonadota bacterium | reverse complement strand
GCCTGCAGCAGGTCGCGCTCCAGGCTGACCTGCTGTCGCTCGGTGGACAGGCTCGGACCGCTCACCAGAAAAACGTCTTCCACGCGCTCGCCCAGGGTGGTGATCTTGGCGCTCTGAACCTCAATCTGATGACTGCTCAGGCAGTGGGCGATGGTGTAGAGCAGGCCCGGCCGATCGCTGGCCGTGACGGCCAGGTTAAAGAACAGGCCCTGGTGATCGGGCGTGAGCTCAACCTCGGGGGGCATGGGAAAGTGTTTGGACTGCCGCGAGACGCGTCCCTTGCTGGGACGGCTGAGGCCTTGGGCGTCCCCAAGGTGGGCAGCCAGTCCAGCCTCGACCAGGCTGATCATCTCCCGGGGGTGTCCGGGGAAGTCGTGGTGATCGACCAAGAAGGCATCCAAGACATAGCCGCGCTTGGTCGTGTGAATCTGGGCCTCGAGAACCGGCAGGTTCTCCTGATCGAAGTAGGCGGTGATTCTGGTGAAGAGGGCGGGGGCATCGGGCTGGTAGACCACCACCTGCAGACCATCTTCGTTGGGCGAGAGGCGAGCGAAGACCACTGGGCTCGTGACCGCCGGACGGTGCGCCAGCATGCGAGCGTGCCAGGCCATGTCAGCGGCATCGTGTCGCAGGAAGTAGCCCAGGTCGAGGTCTGACCAGAATTGCTGGGCCTGCTCCAGGTCTCGGCCGTACAAGAGCAGGATTCGGCCGGCCTCTTCTCGTTTGGCCATGAGGGCCTTCTCGCCGATGGCATCGCGGGCCGCCTGGGGTGTCTCGGCCTTGAGGTAGGCCATGGTCTGTTGATACAGACTCTCGAGCAGTCTGGCCTTCCAGTTGTTCCAGACCTTTGGACTGGTGCCACGGATGTCAGAGACGGTGAGCAGGTACAGCGCGGTGAGTCGCTCTGGGGTCTGCACCAGTCTGGCAAACGATTCGATAACAGAGGGGTCTGCCAGGTCATGCTTCTGGGCCACGGTGGACATGGTCAGGTGCTGGGCCACCAGAAACTGCAGAAGGTCTGAGGTGTGCTGGTCCAGACCATACTGCTTGGCAAAGCGGGCGACCTCGTGTTCGCCGAGTTCCGAGTGGTCTCCACCGCGTCCTTTGGCAATGTCATGGAACAAGGCCGCCAGGTAGAGTCGCCAGGGGTCACCGAAGTCAGACATGAGGGCGGTCAGGCTGGGCAGTTCATGGGCATGCTCATGCATGGTCAGCCGTCGCAGGTTGCGGATGACCTGAAGGATGTGCTGATCCACCGTGTAGACGTGGAACAGGTCGTGCTGCATCTGGCCAACAATCTTGCGAAACACCGGCAGCATGCGGCCCAAGAGTCCCAGGTTGTTCATGATCCGCAGGCTGTGAACCATGCCGCGACCTTCTTTGAAGATCTGCAGCAGCTGGTCCTTGTGGCGGGGGTTTTGCCGAAAGTCCGCATCGATTCGGTCGCGTGCATTCCAGAGGGCCCGCAGGGTTCTGGCTGTCATGCCCCTGCGGCTGCTGTGCCGGCACATCAGCACAAAGGCCTCCAACAGGCGATCAGGATTGCGCTCGAAGACTTTGTCGTCCTGAAGGTCCAGCAGCCCCCGGGTGATGCAGAAGTCCTGGTCGATGGGCTTGCTCTCGGCCAGGGGATCTTGGCGGCCCGCTGCGGACGAGCCTTTTGATGCCTTGGGCAACAGGGTGGGCTCCAGGTTGGCCAACAAAATGGCACTGACCTGCCAGACCACCTTGGCCGCTCGGTAATAGCGTTGCATGAGCATCTCGCTGGCCCGACGGCTGTTGGTGGCCTTGATGCCCATGCGCTGGGCGACTGCGTTTTGCAGGTCAAAGACCAGACGGTCCTCCCGTCGGCCGGCAGCCCAGTGCAGGTGGGCCCGCAGGGTCTGCAGAACCTTCTGTTGGCTCTCGAGGGCCTTGGCCTCTTCGACCGTTAGCAGGTCTTTGTCGACCAGGTCTTGCCAGCGATGGCCCAGTCCAAAGGCAACGCAGACCCACTGGATGACCTGCAGGTCCCGCAGGCCACCGGGGCTCTCCTTGATGTTGGGCTCAAGCGAGTAGGGGGTGTCCTGGTAGCGGTGATGACGCTGTCGGCGCTCGAGTAATTTGCCCTGGGCGAAGGCCGAGCGGTCCATTTCGTTGTGCCAACGCTGATGAAGGGCGTCAAGGCGTTCAGCCCGTCCACTGATCAGACGGGACTCGAGCAGGGCGGTGGCCACGGTGAGGTCGTCCTTGGCCTGCTGCATGCACTCGTCGAGGGTTCGAAGGCTGTGTCCCGCATCCAGGCCGGCATCCCAGAGGCTGTTGACGAATTGGGTGAGGGGCTGGGCGATGTCCGCGTCTTGGACACCGTCGTCGATGAGCACCAGCAGATCAATGTCGGAGTAGGGGCTGAGCTCACCACGGCCATAGCCGCCCACCGCGATTAGGTCGGCATTTGGAATGGCAGCGGCCTGCCAGAGCGAGGCAATGATCTGGTCCACCTCTTTGCAGAGGCTGGCCATGAGGCTGGGGGTGCTGCGGTGCTGCTCGTAACCCAGGGCATTGTTGGCCCTGGCCTGCTGGACGGCCTGCTTGGGGGTCATGCGGCAGCGAGTCGCTGCCAGTCCGGGCTACCCTCAGAGACCGTCAGCACCTCAAATCCCGTCTCGGTGACCAAGACCGTGTGTTCCCACTGGGCTGACAGACTGTGGTCCTTGGTGACGATGGTCCAGCCGTCGGCCAGTTCCCGGATCTCGGGCCTGCCCTGGTTGATCATGGGCTCGATGGTGAAGGTCATGCCGGGGGACAGGCGCAGGCCGGTACCGGGCTTGCCGTAGTGGAGGATCTGGGGATCCTCGTGAAAGACTTTGCCAATGCCATGGCCGCAGAATTCCCGAACGATGCTGTAGCCGTGGCCCTCCGCATGGCGTTGGATGGCGTGTCCGATATCGCCCAGGGTCTTGCCGGGAGCCACCTGCTCGATGCCCTTCCACATGGCGGCATGGGTCACCTCGGAGAGGCGTTTGGCCGCCACCGAGATCTGGCCGACCGGGAACATGCGGCTGGTGTCCCCGTGGTAGCCATCTTTGATGACCGTGATGTCGATGTTGAGCACGTCGCCGGATTTGAGCACCTTGCTACCGGGGACCCCATGGCAGACCTGGTGGTTGACCGAGGTGCAGATGGACTTGGGATAGGGGGTGTAGCCGGGCGGGCAATAGTTCAGTGGGGCCGGAATGGTGCCCTGTACATTGACCATGTAGTCATGACAGAGCTGGTCCAGGGCCTCCGTGGTGACGCCGGGCACGACGTGGGGGGTAATGAAGTCCAGCACCTCACTGGCCAGACGGCCGGCCAGGCGCATGCCTTCGATGTCTTTGGGTGATTTGATTGAAACGGCCATAAGTCGTTATAATCATATGCTTTTTTTGATTTTCTGCAGTTCATTTTAATTCGCGCACTTTTGGCGCAAGGGTGTGTCAGGTGGGGGATCCCCTCGTTTGAGACATTGCCAAAAGGCCGGAACTAACCCTTGCTTGGAGAAAACCATGTCTGTATCAATGCGTGAAATGCTGGAGGCCGGCGTTCATTTCGGTCACCAAACCCGTTTCTGGAACCCCAAGATGGCCCCGTACATCTTTGGCCATCGCAACAAGATTCACATCATCAACCTCGAGGCCACCGTGGCCAACATGGCCGATGCCCTCAAGTTCATCCGTCAGTTGTCCTCGCGTCGCGGCACGGTCATGTTCGTCGGCACCAAGCGGTCCTCGCGTGAAATCATTCAAGAAGAGGCCACCCGCGCCGGTATGCCCTTTGTCGACCAGCGTTGGCTGGGCGGCATGCTGACCAACTTCAAGACGGTCAAGACCTCGATCAAGCGCCTCAAGGACATGGAGGCTCTGGCCGAAGATGGCGGCCTGGAGCGCATGAGCAAGAAAGAAGCCCTGACCCACAGCCGTGAGCTCGAGAAGCTCAACAAGACACTCGGTGGCATCAAGGACATGGCTGGCCTGCCCGATGCCCTGTTCGTGGTCGACGTCGGCTATCACAAGATCGCCATTCAAGAGGCCAACAAGCTGGGCATTCCCGTGGTGGCCGTGGTGGATACCAACCACTCCCCCGAGGGTGTGGATTACGTGATCCCTGGCAACGACGATGCTGGCCGTGCGGTCCGTCTGTACGCCCGTGCGGTGGCCGATGCCATCCTGCAGGGCAAGACCGAGGCGGTGGCCGATGTTGTGGCTGCCGTGTCGCAATCAGAGGATTTCGTCGAGGTTGACGCGAGCCAGGCCGGATAAGACCGACCGCCTGGTTCAACGGGGGCTGTTTCTGGCCCCTTTTTTTTAACGAAAACTGTTTGGAGAAAAATAATGGCTGAAATCACCGCATCGATGGTCAAAGACCTTCGTGAGAAAACCGATGCACCCATGATGGAGTGCAAAAAGGCCCTGACCGAGGCAGGTGGTGACATGACCAAGGCCGAGGAGATCCTGCGGGTCCGCCTGGGCACCAAGGCCTCCAAGGCCGCCTCCCGTGTGGCAGCCGAGGGCATTGTGGCCATCGCAGTCGAGGGCAACCAGGCCGCCATCCTGGAAGTCAACTGTGAGACCGACTTCGTGGCCAAGAACGACGACTTTCTGGCCTTTGCCAGCAACGTGGCCAAGCTCATCATTGCCAACAAGGTGAGCAACGTGGAGCAGGTTTCGGCGCTGCCTTTGGCTGGCGGTACGGTTGACTCGGTCCGTGCCGAATTGGTCGGCAAGATCGGTGAAAACATGAGCCTGCGTCGTTTTGAAAAAGTGCAGGCCAAGGGCCGCTTCCATTCTTATATCCACGGTGGCGCCAAGATTGGTGTGCTGCTGGACCTGGTGGGTGGTGACGATGGCCTGGGTCGTGACCTGGCCATGCACATTGCCGCTTCCAAGCCCAAGGCTCTCGATGCCTCCGGCGTGGATGCCAGCCTGATCGAGGCCGAGCGCCGTGTAGCCGCCGAAAAGGCAGCCGAGTCTGGCAAGCCAGCCGATATCGTGGCCAAGATGGTCGAGGGCGCGGTGGCCAAGTTCATGAAGGAAGTCACCCTGATGGGCCAGGTCTTCGTCAAGGCCGAAGATGGCAAGCAGACCATTGAGCAGCTGCTCAAGGCCAAATCCGCCAAGCTCGAGCGTTTCGTGCTGTTTGTGGTGGGTGAGGGCATCGAGAAACAGGTCACCGACTTTGCTGCCGAAGTGGCGGCAGCGGCCCGCGCAGCCTAAGGTCTGACGGAAGGCCGATCACCATGTCCAACAAGCCCTACCAGCGCGTTCTGCTCAAACTCTCCGGCGAGGCCTTGATGGGGGACGACCCCTACGGGATTAACAAGGCCACCATCGATGCCATTGTCGATGAGGTGCAGCAGGTTCTCGATCAGGGAACCGAGTTGGCGGTGGTCATCGGCGGGGGCAACATCTTCAGGGGTGTTGCCCTGGGCGCTGCGGGCATGGATCGGGCCACGGCCGACTACATGGGCATGATCGCCACGGTAATGAATGCGCTGGCACTGCAAGACGC
This sequence comes from Pseudomonadota bacterium, assembly GCA_041171045.1. Lineage (GTDB taxonomy): Bacteria > Pseudomonadota > Gammaproteobacteria > Burkholderiales > Burkholderiaceae_A > Hahnella. Next base: position 3,990 of record JBEDMQ010000119.1, on the reverse strand, counting down.
CATGCGTCAGCGGAGCATCGAGGCCAGGGTCCAGTCGGCCCTTCGCATTGACCAGGTGGTGGAGCCTTACATTCGACCCAAGGCCATCCGTTACCTCGAAGAGAAAAAGGTCGTGATCTTTGCGGCCGGTACCGGCAATCCTTTCTTCACAACCGACACGGCTGCCGCCCTGCGCGGGGCCGAGATCGGCGCCGAGATCGTGCTCAAGGCGACCAAGGTGGACGGCGTCTACAACGCCGATCCGGCCAAGGATCCCTCTGCGGTCCGCTACCAGAGCCTCTCCTTTGATGAGGCCATTTCCAAAAATCTGAAGGTCATGGATGCCACGGCCTTTGCGCTGTGCCGTGACCAACGACTGCCCATTCGGGTGCTGAGTGTCTTTAAAAAGGGTGCCTTGCTGGCCGCCGTCAGAGGCGAGTCTGAGGGTACCCTGGTTCACGTCTAGCCAACTCTGGAGATCCACATGACGACGACTGCCGAAGTCAAACAATCCGCTGAACAGAAGATGGCCAAGAGCATGGAGTCTCTCAAGTCGGCCCTCTCTAAGATTCGGACTGGTCGGGCCCACACAGGCCTGCTCGAGAACCTGCAGGTGGAGTATTACGGCAACCCCACCCCCCTGAGCCAGGTGGCCAACCTCACCCTGATTGACGCGAGGACCATTGGCGTGAGCCCCTGGGAAAAGAACATGTTTGCCGTGGTCGAGAAGGCCATTCGGGAATCCGACCTGGGACTCAACCCCGCCAACAGTGGCGACATCATTCGGGTGCCCATGCCAGCGCTGACGGAGGAGCGTCGTCGCGAGCTGACCAAGGTCGTGCGCACTGATGGCGAGGAAGGCAAGGTCGCCGTTCGCAACGTTCGTCGCGATGCCAATGAACAGCTCAAAAAACTGGTCAAGGACAAGCTGATCTCCGAAGACGAGGAGCGTCGCACCCAGGAAGACGTCCAGAAGCTCACCGACAAATACGTCTCCGAGATCGACAAGCTCATCACCCAGAAAGAAGGCGAGATCATGACGGTCTAACCCACCGTCACTCACTGGTATTCGCCATGCAAAGCCCGAGTCAGCCCAGCAAGCCAGCCAGCTCCACCCTAGAGGTGCCGGCGGTCTCTTCGGTGCCTCGGCACGTGGCCATCATCATGGATGGCAATGGCCGTTGGGCCACAGCCCGTCACCTGCCTCGCATGGCCGGTCATGAGCGGGGGGTGGCCGCCCTTCGCAAGATCGTTCAGGCCTGTGGGGAGCAGGGCGTCGAGGCCCTGACTGTCTTTGCCTTTAGCTCCGAGAACTGGCGCCGACCAGAAGAAGAAGTCAGTTTTCTGATGGGCTTGTTTCTGATGGCCTTGGAGCGTGAGGTCAAGGCCCTCAAAGAGGCCCAGGTCCAGCTGCGCGTGGTGGGTGACCTGAGTGCGTTTTCGCAAAAGCTTCGCAAGGCCATCGATCGCGCGGTCTCCCAGACGGCGGACAACAAAGGCCTGGTGCTCTCGGTGGCGGTGAATTACGGCGGCCGCTGGGATCTGCTCTCGGCTGTCCAGCGGCTCATGACGGACCACCCTGACTTGGCTCAGTCGCCTGCCTTGATCACCGAGGACCGGCTGCGCCCCTATCTCTGTCTGTCGGACTTACCCGAGCCCGATCTCTTTATTCGCACGGGCGGTGAGCAGCGGGTGAGCAACTTCATGCTGTGGCAGCTGGCCTACACCGAGCTCTACTTCACCGACACCCTCTGGCCAGATTTTGATGAGCAGGCGCTGGCCCTGGCTTTTGCCTCCTATCAGACGCGGGAGCGTCGATTCGGTCGGACCTCGGCTCAGCTACTGAGCAAGCCGGTGGCATGCTAGCAACGCGACTGCTCACCGTTTTTGTAGCAGCCGCCTTTCTCATTCCGTTCTCTTGGTACACCTCGGACTGGGGCTTTGCTGCTCTGGCGGCCTTGCTGTGTGGTCTGGTGCTCTGGGAGTGGCTGTCTCTGACCAGCATCGGTGCGTCCATGCGCTGGCTCGTGCTGTCGGTCTGGGTGGGCGTGGTGGTGGGGGCGCTTCTGGACCCGTGGTTGATTCAGACCCCGTGGGCCACAGGCCTGGTGGTCTGGGTGGGGCTGGTCTGGCTGCTCTATGTGCCCTATGGCCTGTTTCGAGTTCGAACCGCCAATGGCCCCACGGCGGCCATCACCAGTGCCTGGCTGATGCTGGGCACCTGGGTGGCGATCTGGCTGTCACGAGAGCAGTCCCTGGGTTTCATGGTCTCGCTCTTTGCCCTGGTCTGGATCGCCGATACCGCCGCCTACTTTGGAGGCCGTGCCCTGGGTCGGCGCAAGCTGGCTCCACGCATCAGCCCGGGCAAGACCTGGGAAGGGGTCCTCACGGCGGTTCTCGCTAACCTGGTCTATCTCTGGCTGGCCGCTGAGTTCTGGTTTGCCAGTTATCCGCAGGTCTTGGTCGAGGCGTTCGGCCTGATCGGTGCGGTGCTGGTGGTGGGGCTGCTGACAGCGGTCTCCGTCATGGGAGACCTTCATCAGTCCCTGCTCAAACGCCAGGCGGGTGTCAAAGACTCGGGTCATCTGCTGCCCGGTCACGGGGGTTTTTTTGATCGATTCGACGCCCTGATTGCCGTGACCCCAGTGGCCTGGGCCGTGCTGTTTGTCGCGGATCGTCTGCGCTAGGATCACATCATGCAGATCAGCGTTCTTGGCGCCACCGGCTCAATTGGTCAGTCCACCCTAGACCTGGTGCGGCAGCACCCCGAGCAGTTTGCGGTTCGTGGCCTGACGGCCCATCGGGATGTTGAGGGCCTGCTGTCGCTCATTCGAATCCACCGTCCGGCCCTGGTGGCCATGGGCGATGTCCAGGCGGCGCAGGCGTTGCGGATGGCCTGTCGAGAGGCCGGACTGCAGCAGACGGAGGTCTTGGAGGGCGAGGCAGGTCTGCAGGCCGTTGCCTCCGATCCCCAGACCGAACGGGTCGTGGCTGGCATTGTCGGCGTGGCGGGACTGTCATCGGTCTGGGCTGCTGTCACTGCTGGCAAGACCATTCTGTTGGCCAACAAAGAGGCCCTGGTCTGTGCCGGCGCCTTGTTGGTGGAGCAGGCCAGACGATGCGGTGCCACGATTCTGCCCATCGACAGCGAACACAACGCCATGTTCCAGTGCCTCGGGGCGGACTATCGCTGCTTTGAGCGCCCAGCCGGGGTTCAAGGCCTGGTTCTGACCGCATCGGGTGGCCCCTTTCGAACCTGGGCGGCAGCAGACATTGAAAAGGCCGATGTCGCAGCAGCCATTGCCCATCCCAACTGGGTGATGGGCCGCAAGATTTCGGTGGACTCAGCCAGCCTGGCTAACAAGGGACTGGAATTCATTGAGGCCCATTGGCTCTTTGCCATGCCAGCCGATCAGATCCAGGTGGTGGTCCATCCCCAGAGCCTGATTCACTCCATGGTGGCCTTTGACGATGGCTCGACGCTGGCCCAGCTGGGATCGCCCGACATGCGCACACCCATTGCCCATGCCCTGGCCTGGCCCACTCGCATCACGGCCGGCGTGCAGGCTCTGCGTTGGGACCAGATCAGCCGGCTGGATTTCGAGCAGCCAGACTTGCTGAAATTTCCGGCTCTCGCCATGGCTCAATCTGCCTTGGCCAGCGGGCCTGCAGCCACCACCATCTTCAATGCGGCCAACGAACGGGCCGTGGCCAGTTTCCTCGAGGGTGACATGGCCTTCGGCATGATCCCAAGCGCGATCTCCGAGAGTCTTAGTGGACTCAGTCACCGATTCTCGCCGCCGAGCAGCCTCGATGATGTCTTTGAGATTGATCGGCAGGCCAGGGCCTACTGCGGGCAGTGGCTAAGGGAGGCCTTGGCCAGATGACCGCGGTCTTGTCTTTTCTCGTCGCCATCGCCCTCTTGGTCTTTGTTCACGAGTGGGGCCACTACATCGCCGCCCGATCTGTGGGCGTACCGGTCGAGAAGTTTTCAATTGGCTTTGGCCGGGT
>JBEDMQ010000118.1:0-9304 GCA_041171045.1 Pseudomonadota bacterium | reverse complement strand
TACCTTCTCAGCCGTGCCGCGATCCGACGAATGGATTGCTGACACGCTCCTCCCCAAATGTACTCATCGGCCCATGGCCAGGTACAAAGGCTATATCGTCGCCCAAGGGGAACAGGCGCTCCTTGATCGAACGCAAAAGATCCTCATGATTGCCCTTGGGAAAATCGGTCCGGCCAATCGAACCGGCAAAGAGCACGTCACCTACAAAGGCGATTCTCGCCACCAGGTCCACAAACACCACATGGCCTGGGGTGTGGCCCGGGCAATGGATGACCTCCAGGACCAACTCACCCACCGTGACCGTGTCACCATCGACCAGCCAGCGATCTGGGGTAAAGGGTGAGAGCGCTGGAAAACCAAACATCTTGCCCTGGGTCGGCAACTGCTCGATCCAGAAGGCATCGTCCCGATGAGGCCCCTCAATGGGTACCCCGAGCTCTTGGGCCAGTAGCCCCGCCTCGCCGCAATGGTCGATGTGGCCGTGGGTGAGCAGAATCTTTTCAATGACCACGCCGCGTGCCTCAGCAGCGGCCTTGAGTTGATCCAAGTCTCCGCCAGGGTCCACCAGGGCGGCCCGATGGGTCTTGGGGCAGATGATCAGGGAGCAATTCTGCTCAAAAGGGGTGACAGGAATGATGTCGAAATCCATCTTCACATTATGATTGATTCATATGAGCACCCTTGAATCTATTCGAAAAGACTACTGCCAGGCCTCGTTAGAGCTGAGCGACGTCAGCCCCAACCCCAAAGACCAGCTAGCCGCCTGGCTAGAGCAGGCCGTCGCAGCCAAGTGCCCCGAGCCCAACGCCATGAGCCTGTCAACGGTCTCGCCCAGAGGGCGGCCAACCAGCCGGGTGGTCCTGATTCGTGGCATCGACAGCGAGGGCGGCCTGGCCTTCTTCACCAATTACCAGTCGTCCAAGGGACAGGCCTTAGCCGCGAACCCATGGGCCAGCCTGCTGTTTTTCTGGCCCGAATTAGAGCGCCAAGTACGCATCGAAGGACGCGTCGAAAAACTATCGGCCGCTGAATCAGACCGGTACTACCAGTCTCGCCCTCTGGGTAACCGACTGGGCGCCTGGGCCTCGCCCCAGAGTTCAGTGATTCCGAGCGCACAGTGGCTCATGGAGCGACAAGGCCAGTTCAGTCAGGCCCTGGGCGAGGCCCCTCCTCGGCCAGCGCATTGGGGCGGCTATAGGCTGTTGCCTGACCTCTATGAGTTCTGGCAGGGCAGGCCCTCTCGTCTGCACGATCGCATCCGTTACCAGGCACCCGACTCATCCCACTCGGGCTGGGTGATTGAGCGGCTTGCGCCCTAGTCTTTGACGATGGCAGGAAACGACTGCTGGGCCTTGATGACCTTGGGCGCCACCACAAACAAGCAGTAACCCTGTCCGGGGTTGCGATTGAAGTAGCTGTGATGCTCGGACTCGGCCGGCCAGAAGACAGCCTCCGGCCTCACAGCCCTCACAGTCGTTAAGTCGCCAACTGGGTTGCTCTGGTCAAGGGTAACCCGCCAGTGTTCACCGGAGACATCCACCAGCTCGGTCACCGCATTCACACCATGGGATTTGAGCTCACCTAGTTTTCGACTCGCCAACTCCCACTGGGAGACGCTGGTCGCAAACACCATGGACCGGTACTGAGGGCCCACATCATTGCCCTGGCGATTGGGCGTGGTGGGGTCGTGGATGGTGAAAAAGACATCAAGCAAGCTGGCATAGCCAATCTGATCGGGGCGATAGTCGACCAAGACCACCTCGGCATGACCAGTCTGCTTGCCACAGACTGCCTCGTAGCTGGGGTTGGCCAGATGACCCCCCATGTAGCCAGATCGGACATGGCTCACACCGACGGTTCGCTGAAAGACCGCCTCTAGGCACCAGAAGCACCCACCCCCAAAAATCGCGGTCTCGATGGCCGGTGATGCGCCCGGCATGGTCGTGGTCGAGTTGGTGGTCATCTAAAGCCTCTGCGTCCTCACGCCGCCAGATAGGGCCTGGCCCATTCCAGTCCATCTTCGGTTCTGGCACCGGAGGGTCGATATTCACAGCCCACCCAGCCGCCATAACCCAACTGATCTAGTCGAGCCAGCAGGCGGTCATGGGCCAACTCCCCAGTCGAGGGTTCATGGCGGTCCGGTACACCGGCAATCTGCACATGTCCCACCACATCGATGGCCCGCTCCAGGCTGCGATAGACGTCTCCGTGAAGAATCTGCTGGTGATAGAAGTCAAACTGCAGCTTCAGCGCTGGGTGCGCCATCTCTCGGACGATCGCCTCGCCCATGGGCATGGTGTTCAGAAAATAGCCGGGTACGTCACGTCCGTTAAGCGGCTCAATGGTGATGCCACGGCCAGCGGCATAAGCCTGATCGGCCGCCCATCCCAGGTTGCTCAGATAGACTCCGCGGGCCTTTGCATCGTCGGCTGCGCAGAGTCCAGCCATGACGTGGATCTGCGGCACGTCCAGAGCCTCAGCGGTCGTTAGGGCCTTGAGAAAACCTTGTCGAAACTCGGTCTGTCGGCCATCCAGCGCCGCCAATCCTCGCTCACCGGCCGCCCAGTCGCCCGCGGGCGCATTGATCAGTGCCACCTGTAACTCGTGGGCCGTCGCCAGTTCGGCCAGAACCGCATCACTGGCCTCATATGGAAACAGTACCTCAACAGCCGAGAAGCCGGCCGCACGAGCAGCGGCAAAACGCTCTAAAAAAGGCCTTTCGGGCCACAGAAAAGTTAAGTTCGCAGCAAGTTTGATCATGGTGCCCATGGTACCGGCTGGCCAAGCCTTTGCACCACCGGTAAAGACCTTAGTCGAAATTCGAATAAGCAAACCTCGGATCTGACCCTAGACTGCCGTCATGACTACAAACACCCGACTCCTCTCTTCTGTCTTCGCCCTGTTGCTGATCCTCGCCATGGGTCTTCTGGCCTCCGGCGCCCGCGCGGCCAGCCTTCCCGGTCCCGTCGTCTCGGCCCAGCAACTCAAAGCCCTGATCGACGCCAAGTCAGTGGTGGTGCTCGACACCCGTGAACTCTTTCAGACCGATGGCAAGACGCCCAACTACGCCGCTGGTCACATCCCGGGTTCTCGACCGGCCCCCTACTCCTTGTTCAGGGGACCCAAAGAGAATCCAGGCGCGGTGATGCCCTTGGCCGATCTCACCCAATTGGTAGCCAGTCTGGGACTGGAGCCCCAACAGTCGCTCGTACTCGCGGGCTCGGGCTCCGATGCGACGGAGTTCGGCGGTGTGGCCCGGATTTATTGGAACCTGAAGGCTGCAGGCTTTACCAAACTGGCCGTCCTAAATGGCGGCACTGGTGCCTGGATGTCCGCCAAGCTCCCCCTTGAAAAAGGCGAGCCAGGCAAGGTCGTTCCCAGCAGACCCAAACTGGTCTACAACCAGGCCATGATGGTCGGCACCGATGAACTCAACCAACTCACCAAGTCGGCTAGCAAGCCCCTGTTGGTCGATGCTCGTCCAGAGGACTTTTTCCTAGGCGACATGCGCCACCCTCAGGCGGCCCGGTGGGGCACCCTCCCAGGGGCCAAACACTGGGACTCAGAGGAATGGTTTGTGGCCAACACTGGCCGACTGCTAGAGCCCGGACAACTGCGCAGCATCGCCCAGAAAGAAGGCTTGATCAGCCAACAACCCCAAGTCAGTTTCTGCAATGCAGGCCACTGGGCTGCGACGCACTGGTTTATTCTCTCCGAGGTCCTGGGTCAGAAAAACATCCGCATGTATCCCGAGTCCGTTGTAGCCTGGAGTAAAGCGGGTCTGCCCATGGACAATGAACCCAGCCGATCGACCGCGCTCATGAGGCAGGTCAAGGGCATTGGGATCATGAAAAACTAACAACCTCTTCCCAAAAGGGCGATCCATGCTGTTGAAACGAACAGGCCTGCTCCTCGCAGGCCTTTTGGGTGTTTTGGCCGTAGTCTTTTTGGCCGGCCTGCAGTCAGGCCTGCTGGTGCTGCTGGGCATTGGCTTTGGCCTGGCCCTGCAGGGATTTCGATTTGGTTTTACCACTGGATGGCGCGTGCTCATCCTTCAGAAAGACCCTCGCGGCGTCTATGGCCAAATGCTGCTCATGGTGCTGGCAGCTGGCCTCACACTGCCTCTCATAGCCACACATCCGGGTGAGTTGGTGGGTGCGGTATCGCCCATCAGTTACAGCCTGATCCTGGGGGCCTTCGTATTCGGATTGGCCATGCAATTGGCCGATGGCTGCGGTTCGGGCACCCTCTACAAGGCTGGTGCATCAGCCCCCTTGTCATGGGTGGTTCTACCGGCTTTCATCGTGGGCTCAACCTTGGGGGCCTCCCATCAGCCCGCCTGGCTTGCGCTCGGTGGCCCCTTTGACCAGCGGGGCCAGGCGGCCAGCATAGACCTGCTCGCGGCCCTTGGTCCTTGGTCCGCCCTTCTCGTCACCATCGTGGGCTGCGCCGCAGTAGCTTGGTTGGCCTACCGTCGTAGCCTGACCGCGAGCCCGCCCATTGAATCTGGCCTGTCACCGACGCTGCGCCGCTGGCTGATCGGTGGACTGGTCTTGGCTGTGCTCTACGCCATCCACCTGATGGTGGCCGGGCAGCCCTGGGGCATTGTCTATGGCCTGGGCCTCTGGGGTGCCAAGATCGCCCAAGGACTCGGCGCCAACTTTGCCAACGATGCCTTCTGGGGCGTCACCCCTCACGCCCAGCGACTCGCTGAACCCGTGCTCTGGGACATCACCAGCCTGACCAACATCGGCCTGCTCTTTGGGGCCCTGTTGTCAGCCAAGTGGTCGGTTGATCATCAAGCCAGCACCGACAAAACCCTGTCACGACTCCGCCTGCGGCACTGGCTCACGGGCATCGCTGCCGGCCTGGTCATGGGTTATGCCTCGCGACTGGCCTTTGGCTGCAACATTGGGGCTTTTTTGGGTGGCGTGGCCTCGGCCAGTCTGCACGGCTGGGTCTGGTTTGCCATGGCCTTTTTAGGATCCATGGTCGGCGTTCGAATTCGACTAAAGGTGCAAATGCCATGAAACTCTCTCGACTCGCACCCTGGCTGTTCTGGATCCTGCTGATTGCCGGCCTGTCCTACGACTTTGCTGCCACCGACAAACCAAGGGCTGAGCCGGCGATGCTGGCCATGGGAAGTGGCAAGGCTTCTGCTGGCGGCCACTGTTCGGGACGCTAAACTGTTGGGCATGAAAAACCATGCCCGTCGACAAGTCCTTCATGCCGTGGCCGGCAGCCTCATTCTTGGTGCTGCCCCCCGGATTCTCCAAGCCAAGCCCACTGCCCTGCGCATCGGGGTCATGCTGCCAGCCTCGGGCACCTACGCGCCTCTAGGGGCTGCCATTTTGCAAGGCATGCGACTCGCCCTGCAGGAGTCGGGTGGCCAATGGGCCGGCCGGCCGGTGGAGTTCATCACCATCGACGATGAATCCAATCCCAGCAAAGCCCCGGAACAAGCCAACCGGCTTATTGCCCGCGACAGAGTCGACCTGCTGGTCGGATCAGTTCACTCCGGAGTTGCTCTGGGCATGGCCAAAGTGGCCCGTGAGTCCGGCCACCTGATGCTCATTCCAAATGCCGGTGCCAACGACCTGACGGGTTCCGCCTGCGCACCGAATGTCTTTCGGACCTCGTTCTCGAATTGGCAGACCATTTACCCGTTGGGTAAGGTCATGGCCGACAAGGGCATCAAGACGGCCGCCTTTCTCACCTGGAAGTACACGGCCGGCCAGGAGTACGCCGAGGCCTTCGCCCAAGGCTTTGAAGCGCATGGTGGCAAGGTGCTCACCAGCCTGACCCTGCCCTTTCCACAGTTGGAGTTCGGTCCTCTTCTGACGCAGATTGCTGCAGCGAGACCGCAGGCGGTGTCATGCTTTTTCTCCGGTTCTGGAGCCGCCAAATTTCTGCTCGACTACGCCCGTTCCGGCCTAAAAGACAAAATTCCGCTCTATGTCACCGGACACACCACCGAAGGTATTCTGCACGCTCTGAAAGGCGAAGCCGAGGGTATTACCAGCGTGCTGCACTATGCCGACGGACTGCCCAATGCCAAGGACAAAGCCTTTCGTGCGGCCTGGAAAAAGGTCAGCAAACTGCCAGTCGATGTCTTTGCCGTTCAGGGCTATGACACTGGGCTGGTTCTCGCACAAGCTCTAAAAGCCACGCAGGGCGATCCTGCTGCCAGAGTCATGCAAAAGGCCCTAGAGGGCATTCGCATCAGCAGCCCACGCGGCGACTGGGTCATGTCCAAGGCGCACAACCCCATTCAGGACATTTACCTGCGTCAGGTGGTGGGTGAGCAGAATCTCTACAAGGGCGTTGCCGCCAAAGCCCTGGAGGATCCGGGTTCGAACTGCCGACTGAGCTAGACAGCTGGCCGTGACGGACCCGATCTACCTGCTGATTCAGTTGGTCAACGGGCTGCAGTATGGCCTGCTGCTGTTTCTGATGGCCAGTGGGCTGAGCCTCATGCTCGGTGCCATGGGGATACTCAACCTGGCCCATGGGGCCATCTACATGCTCGGGGCCTACCTGGGCTTTGGTCTGGTGAGCCTGACCGGTCGACTGGAATGGGCCCTGGTGCTGATCATCCCCGTCAGCCTGGGCATTGGCCTGGTGATCGAGCGGGTGCTGCTGCGCAAGACCTTTGATCAACATCCACTTGAACAAGTCTTGCTGACCTTTGGTCTGGTGCTCATCTTGGAGGAGATTCGATCCTTGGTCTGGGGAGACGATGTCCTGTCGATCGCGGTGCCGACCTGGTTGTCTGGCAGCCTGCCTCTCACAGACCTGCTCACCTACCCGCACTACCGCATCGCGGTTGGCTTGCTCTGCCTGCTGATTGCTGTAGGCCTCTTTGTCTTCATCCATCGAACGCGATTCGGTCTGCAAATCCTGGCGCTGTCTGAGAACCGCCGTCGACTGGCGAGCCTCGGGATCAACCCAGCCGGTCTATCGGCTGCGGTCGTGGCGGTGGGCTGCTGTCTGGCCATGCTGGCCGGTCTGCTGGCTGCACCCATCTACACGCTCTATCCACAGATGGGCCAACAGGTGTTGGTGACCAGCCTGGTGGTGGTGATTCTGGGTGGGCTGGGTTCACTCACCGGGACCCTGCTGGCCGCCCTGGTGATCGGGTTGATGGACACCTTCGGACGCCTGGTGTTTCCGCAGGCCTCGGGCCTGGCCATCTACCTATGCATGGCAGCCATGCTCGCCTTTAGACCACAAGGGCTGATGGGTCTACAGTCCGGTGCCGGGGGCGACCGATGATCTACGGCGTTGACCTCTTGTCCCAATGGTTGGAGATGGGCCTGCTGGCCACCAGCCTGTGGTTCTTGATCCAACACCTGGGATTGGTCAGCCTGGGACATGCGGCCTTTTATGGCCTGGCTGGCTACAGCCTGGCCCTGCTGAGTCAGCAGACCGCTAACTTCTGGCTGGCCCTGCTGGGCTGCCTGTGCGTCTGCGGTCTGTTTGCGGCCATCACGGGCTTGCTGGCGCTGCGATCAAAGGGCCTGTTTTTCCTCATGGCTACGCTGGCCTTTGCCCAGATGTGTTTTGTGCTGGCCTTTGAAACAAACCTGTTTGGTGGCTCAGACGGCCTCTATCTGAGCCGCCCAAACGAGGGCCTCATCTGGTCTCTCAAGGACCCCGTGAATCGACTGCTGATGACCGTGGTCGTAGTCACCGCCTGGCTGCTCTTGCTGATCCGTCTGCAACGCTCCCCGTATGGGTCGATGCTTCGCGCCATTCATGACAACCTGTCCCGCGTGGTGTCCTTGGGCTACGAGCCCATGCAGTTTCAATGGCTGGCCTATGTGCTATCGGGACTCATGGCCGGCAGCGCAGGCTTTCTACACGCCTTGCGGTTTGGCTTTGTCAGTCCGCAGGTCTTTGCCTGGCAGACCTCAGGCATGGCCCTGCTCATGGTCTTGCTCGGTGGTCGTCGTCCCATCTGGTCAGGCTTTGCCGGTGCGGCACTGGTGATCGCGCTACACGAGACCCTGTCGAACACGGCCTGGTTCGGTGAGTTAGCCAAACACTGGCTGGCTGCCCTGGGTCTGGTCATGGTGTTCGTAGCCCTGCGCAGGCGCTAGACTGCCCCCATGACACCCAAGCCCTGTCCCCTCTGTCAGCCCACAGCCGAGACCGTCCTCTATCAAGACAAACTGAGTCGAGTGATTCAGGTCACAGACCTGGAATGGCCAGGATTTAGACGGGTGATCTGGCAAGATCATGTGGCCGAGATGAGCGACTTGCCCCCGGAGCAACAGTCAGCAGTGATCCAGAAGGTGCTGGCGCAAGAGAGCGAGCTGCGGCAGCAGTACCAGCCAGACAAGATCAACCTGGCCAGTCTGGGCAATGTGGTGCCCCATCTGCACTGGCATGTGATCTGTCGTTGGCGAACCGACCCCTTCTGGCCAGGCAGTTTCTGGTCGGCTCCGCGTACGCCTCAGTCCTATGACATCCATGGTCACACCGTCTGGGTCGATCAGTGGTCCGTTCTGGGCCAGCAGACCCGTGCTGTTCGTTACCCCGTCTTCGTGCTGGGTCAGGCGGTGACCGAAGACGAGGAATGGGATGGCTTGGACCCAGTCAGTCGACACGCGCTGATCCTGCAATCCGAGCGACCAGTAGCAACGGGTCGTCTGCTTTCATTGGGCGGTGGCGTTGGTCGCATCGGTCGCATGGCGGTCCTAGAAGCCGCTAGAGGCCAAGGCTTTGGGCTGGCGATTCTCCAGGCCCTCATCCAAGAAGCCCGAGCCTTGGGCTTTGGCGAACTCGTCCTGCATGCCCAGCTGCACGCCATGGCCTTTTATGAGCGGGCGGGCTTTGTGCCCGAAGGGCCCGTCTTTGAAGAATGCCGAATTCAACACCGACAGATGCGATTGACGCTCAAGGAGACCTCATGATTGACCACCTAGATCACCTCGTGCTGACCACCGCACAGGAGGACGCCTGCATTGATTTCTACACCCGCGTCTTGGGGATGCGACTGGAAGAATTTGTCGGTGGGACACCGCCTGTAAAAAGAAGGGCCTTCGTCTTTGGGAACCAGAAGATCAATCTGCACATCAAGGGCAAAGAGTTCGAGCCCAAAGCCGATCGGCCAACGCCCGGTGCACTCGACCTCTGCTTTATTGCAGACCGTCCGCTGACGGCTGTGGTGGAGGCCCTGGCCAGGGCCAATTGGCCGATCATCGAGGGACCCATTGGACGCACCGGTGCTGTGGGGAAAATTCTCTCGGTCTACGTCCGTGATCCTGACCAGAACCTGATCGAGATCAGCGAATACCAG
>JBEDMQ010000117.1:0-11401 GCA_041171045.1 Pseudomonadota bacterium | reverse complement strand
GTCTCGGGGTGAGTGGGGTCCAGGATGATGCAGTCGTCAATGGGGCAGACCGCCTGACACTGCGGTGTATCGAAGTGCCCCACGCACTGGGTGCAACGCTCCGGCTTAATCTCGTAGATGTCTGGTCCCATGACAATGGCCTGATTGGGACAGGCCGGTTCGCAGACATCGCAGTTGATGCATTCAGCCGTGATCAGCAGGGACATGCGCTTACTGTAAGCCCTGCTGTTTGAGCTTGCGCAGGAGCCACTCCTCGACCGAGGGAAATACAAACTTGCTGACATCGCCGCCCAGGGTGGCAATCTCGCGAACAATCGAACCCGAGATGAACTGGTACTGATCCGATGGCGTCAGAAACATGGTCTCGACATCGGGCATCAGATAACGGTTCATGCCGGCCATCTGGAATTCATACTCAAAATCAGAAACCGCCCGAAGGCCGCGAATGATCACACGGGCATCCTGTTCCCGGACAAAGTCCTTGAGCAAGCCCTGAAAGCCTCTGACTTCTACGTTTGGGTAGTGACTCAGGATTTCCTTGGCAATCTCGACTCGCTCGATGAGGGTGAAAAAAGGCTTCTTGGAACGGCTGTCGGCAACGCCCACCACCAGCTTGTCAAAGAGCTTGGCCGCGCGTCGAACCAGATCCTCGTGCCCCCTGGTCAGCGGGTCAAACGTACCTGGATATACAGCGATGGTCATGGGGCTTGCCTCCCCCCTTTGTTGTTTTAACTGGGCTCTAAGGATAGCAAGGCATGGTGAACTGCGCCTGCCTTGGCGCTGCGCTGCTCTGACCAGCCCAGCTGCTGCTCTGGGCTCAGTAACTCACGCCAGGGTCGCTCTCCCTCGACATGAACCATCCCTTGGGGACTGAGAACTGCCTTGGCCGCAGCCAACCCTTGTGCCAAAAGGCCCTGGCCAAAGGGTGGGTCTATGAAGACCAGGTCAAAGCTGTTGGCCGGCTGACGAGCCAGAAACGACAGGGCGTCGGTCTTGAGCGCTTTCAGGTTATGGGCCCCCAGTCGCTCCGCAGCCTGGGCGATCTCCTTGGCAGCAAGGGCATCAGACTCGAGGGCGACCACGGAGGCAGCGCCGCGCGAAGCTGCCTCAAAAGCCAGCGCACCGGTCCCGGCAAAAACATCGCAGACCCGGCTCTGCGTCAAGGGCGTCTGAGCCCAAGACTCGATCCAATTGAAGAGGGTTTCGCGAACTCGATCCGGTGTGGGCCGAAGACCCGGGCGATCCAACACCCGCAGGACAGATCGCTTCCAGAGACCACCAATGATCCGGACCTGCCCCATTCTGACGGCCTATTGCTGAGGAATGCCGCTGTCCGTGGCCACGGAGGCTGGCTCCATTGCAGTCCCATTGGGCTCGACACCGTTGGGTTGAACAGCATCAGACTGTGCGCCACCCGCCACCACCACCGTGTTCAACCGATCGATGCGAAGTCGACGGTTCAAAACGTCTCTGACCTGGGCCGCCGTCACCGCCTGGATCGATTTGGTCCAGTTGTCCAAATAATTCGGCGGCAGCTTGTAGAACGCCATCTGCGAGAGGTTGTCGAGCAGCTTGCGATTGGTGTCAAGGCGAAGGGCAAATCCGCCAGCCAAGTTCTTTTTGGCGGCCTCAAGCTCTTCTGCCGTTGGTCCCTTCTCGATGAAGTCAGCCAGGGTCTGTTGAACGACGACCAGGGCCTGCTCGGCGTTGTCTCGTGAGGTCTGCAATCCGATGAAGAAAGGTCCAGTTTGGGCCTGGGGCTGAAAGGCCGAAAAGACGCTGTAGGACAGCCCCCTTTTCTCTCTCACCTCATGAGTCAGTCGCGAGGTAAAGCCCCCGCCACCGAGGATGTGGTTGGCCACCAGCATGGGAAAGTAGTCTTCATGTTCGCCGCGCGCCATCAGGGGCAGGCCTAGCCAGATGTGAGCCTGACTGGCTGGATGGTTGATGTTGAGACGACGACCCTGTGTCAACGGCACCGCTGGTAGGGCCTTGGACCAGCGCGGCTCCGTTCGTGTTGACGTGCTCGCCTTCACCGTGGATGCCACAGAAGTCTTGGAGGCAGCCGCTGATGGTGCTGGCTGGGCCGCTGCCGAAGCCAGGGGGCTAAAGACTTGATGGAGGAGGCTGCGAGCTTGTTCCAGGGACAAGTCCCCTACCAGGGAGACCGTCATTCGCTGCGGCAGCCAGAATCGCTCGTAAAAGCTGCGAAGGTCTTGAGGCGCAATGGCTCGAAGCGAGGCGATGGTCGGGTTTCGTCCATAAGGATGCCCACGGTAAATGGAGTGCCAGAGCGCACGAGTGGCCAGAGACTGTGGCTGTGTCAGCTGATCTTTGAGGGCGGCTAGGCTGCGGTCGCGCTCTCGTTCAAAGGTGCTGGTCTCAAAAGCCGGCTTGGCCAATTGCTGGGCGATGAGCGGGCTGGCGGAGGCAACCACCGCTGGATCAGACAGAAATCGAAATTTAAGCGTGACGCGATCCGAGGTGGTGGACTCACTGCGCTGAATCGCCAGCCTGGCCATGGCCTTGCCAAGGGCCTCCTCGTCAAGCGCTGGGCGATCACCAATCTCGGTAACCGCCCGAGAGGCGATGTCCGTGGTCAGCGAAGACAGCCCCTCTAGGCCCTGAGGATCCCATCGGCTGCCGGCATCGATATCAATTGCCAGGTCCACCATGGGAATGTTGTTGGCCTGGACAAACCAGACGGGAATGCCCTGGGCCGTGGTGAATTGCTGAATGCGCTGTGACTCGGCCTGCGCCTGGCTGAGCATGAGACAGGCTGCGGCCATGGCAGACCACTTGGACACCAACACTCGAAACTGTTTCATCGCTTAGTTGCCCTTGGTTCAGTGCCGAAGCAGGTTGGCGCCAAAGCCCCGCCTTGGCTGACTGGCCTGATTCACTGGCTGAGGTTTGAGTTCAACGACCGTGGCATGGTTTTCCACAAAATACTTCAGGGCAACACGCTGCAGGTCTTCTGCCGTTACCGCATCCAGCATGCTGAGCCAGTCAGCCGAATCCTGCAGTGGGCGTCCCGCCGTGACCAGTCGCCCTGCCTCCATGGCTCTGGAAAACAAGGAATCCAGCCTGTAGACCTCTGCCGCTTTGGCCTGCCGTCTGATGATGTCTAGCTCGTCACTGGAGATACCCTGCGACACCAGCATGGCCAACTCGGCAACAAAATCACGTTCAATGTCCGTGATGGGAACACCCGGCGACGGAGTGGCCTGCAGCATGACAAGGCCAGGACCACGCGACACGCCATCGGCCTCCAGGCCCACCGAGACAGCTCTGCGGGAATCGCGGACCAGTCGCTTGGTCAGTCGTCCAAAATCTGCGTTGTCAAAGAGGGTCGACAGCACCGACAAGGCCACGATGTCCCGAGCCTTTTCATTGGTGGGCGTCATGGGGCCGTCGGCAGCCGTCCAGGTGGGCGCCTTCCAGGCTTTGATGAAGAAAGGGTTTTCGGCGGGTGCCGAGACTTTGACATGACGGGACCCCATTTGGGCAGGCTCCTGCTGCGGACGAGCAGTGGGCAAAGGCTTGCGCTGCCAATTGCCGTAGAGCGATGCAACCTTGTCAAAGACCTGCTGGGCGTTGACGTCGCCAGCCACAATCACCGTTGCGTTGTTGGGGGCATACCAGCTGGCATACCAGTCTCGCGCGTCTTGAGCGGTTAGCGACTCCAAATCACTCATCCAGCCAATGATGGGGGCGCGAACCGGCGAGGCCACGAAGGCATGCGCCATGAGAGCTTCGTAGGCCAGCCCCGATGGGCTGTCATCGGTGCGAAGGCGTCGCTCCTCCATGACCACTTTGATCTCTTTGGCAAACTCATCGTCGCTGATCACCAGGTTTTGCATGCGGTCAGCCTCAAGCGTCATGACCTCGAACAGAGCGTCTTTGTGAATCTGCTGGAAGTAGGCGGTGTATTCCTTGGAGGTAAAGGCGTTCTCCCGGCCGCCAAGGGCTGCCACCCGTCGACTAAACTCGCCCGGCCCCAGGGTCTTGGTGCCCTTGAACATCATGTGTTCCAGAACGTGGGCCAGACCCGTCTTGCCAGTGGACTCGTCCATGGAGCCGGCTCGAAGCCAGACCATGTGCAGCGCCGTGGGCGCTCGGTTGTCTTCGTAGACAATGACCCGAAGCCCATTGGGCAGGGTCTTGTCCAGTGTAGGCGAGGCGGTTGTGGCTGCGGCCCAGCTCGCGCTGGACACAGACAACAGCCCCCAGGCCACAAGGCCTAGAATGGCGGGAAGTCGAATCATCATATTTTGCATACCTAGAAGACCGAGTCTCTCATGATTGGTTTCCTGAACATACCAGGGCTGTCCCGGCTGAAGTCCGGCCTGGCCAAAACCCGAGATCAGCTCAGTCGTCTGATGGGCCGACCCGTGGTGGATGACGCCTGGTTCGAGGAGATTGAATCTGCGCTCATCATGGCCGACGCCGGTGCCCAGACCAGTGCCCAGATTGTGGCTGAGCTCAGGGCATCGCTTCAGCAACGACCCGTCGACCAGCAGGGAGATCCCAACGGTCTTCGCGAGCGACTGGCGAGCCTACTGGCCGAGCGCCTTGAACGCATTGCCCCAAAGGCCACAGCCAACGAAGACCCGGCCAAGCCCAGGGTCATCATGGTCGTGGGAGTCAATGGCGCCGGCAAGACCACCAGCATTGGCAAGCTGGCTCATCAATTCAAGTCTCAGGGCCAACGAGTGGTGCTAGCTGCGGGGGATACTTTCCGCGCCGCTGCCCGCGAGCAACTCATGACCTGGGGGGAGCGAAACGGGGTCGACGTGGTGGCCCAGACGGAAGGCGACCCAGCGGCCGTGGCCTTTGATGCGGTGAAGGCGGGGCAGGCCAGAGGGGCGGATGTAGTGATTGTAGATACCGCCGGCCGACTGCCCACCCAGCTCCACTTAATGGAGGAGCTCAAAAAGGTTAAACGGGTGGTTGCCAAAGCCATGCCTGATGCGCCCCATGAGATCTGGCTGGTGGTGGATGGCGGCACTGGTCAGAATGCCTTGGTTCAGACCAAGGCATTCGATGAGGCCTTGGGGCTGACGGGCTTGCTGGTGACCAAACTCGACGGCACGGCCAAGGGTGGCGTCCTGCTGGCACTGGCCGCACAAAACCCTGTTGCCGTTCAGTACATTGGGGTTGGCGAAGGGATCGAAGACCTGCAGGTCTTCAGCCCAGAGGCCTTCGCCAAGGCTCTGGTGGACTAGGCCCGGACCACCAACCGTCTGGTGCTACAACGGTTGATCCGATAGCCAGCGGCCTTAACGATCGTCTGCGACGCAGTCGACAAAATAGGCCAGCTGGCCATCGACCTCTTGCTCCACCAGGCCGTGGATATCGGCCTCAAAGCCCGGAAACTTGGCATTGAACTCACGAGCAAACTGCAGGTAGCCCACGATGGTCTTGTTAAACCGCTCACCGGGAATCAGCAGGGGAATACCCGGCGGATAAGGCGTGAGCAGACTGGTGGTGATGCGGCCTTCGAGTTCATCAATCGGAACCCGTTGGGTCTTTCGATGGGCTACGCAGGCAAAGGCCTCGGCCGGCTTCATGGCCGGCTCCATGTTTGAGGTGTACATCTCGGTGGTCAGCCGAGCAATGTCAAAGGCCTTGTAGGTGTCGTGGAGTTGCTGGCACAGGTCGCGCAGACCCACCCGCTCATACTGAGGATGTTTGGCACAGAACTCAGGGATCACCCGCCACATGGGCTGGTTCTTGTCGTAGTCGTCTTTGAACTGTTGCAAGGCCGTCAGCAGCGTGTTCCAGCGGCCCTTGGTGATGCCAATGGTGAACATGATGAAGAAGGAATACAAACCAGTCTTCTCGATGATGACCCCGTGCTCGGCCAGGTACTTGGTTACCACGGAAGCTGGGATGCCACGCTCGGCAAATTCACCCTTGATGTTAAGACCAGGTGTCACAACTGTTGATTTGATGGGGTCGAGCATGTTGAAGCCCGGGACCAGCTGATCAAAGCCGTGCCATTCGTCGTTGGGGTCAAGCTCCCACTGCTCGCGCTGGGCCATGCCGTCGGAGTCCGCCTGAACATCTTCCGGGCCCCAGACCTGAAACCACCAGTCGCTGCTGCCGAACTCCTCATCCACCTTGCGCATGGCCCGACGAAAATCAAGGGCTTCGACGATGCTCTCCTCGACCAGGGCGGTGCCCCCGGGAGGCTCCATCATGGCTGCCGCCACGTCCAGTGAGGCGATGATGGCGTACTGCGGACTGGTGGAGGTGTGCATCAGATAGGCCTCGTTGAAGAGGTCTCGATCCAGCTGTCGAGTCTGACTCTCCTGAACCAGAATCTGCGAGGCCTGCGACAGGCCCGCCAGCAGTTTGTGGGTGGACTGGGTGGAGAACACGATGGGATCGGTTGGCCGGGGACGGTCTTTGCCGATGGCATGCATGTTCTTGTAGAAATCATGAAAGGCTGCGTGGGGCAGCCAGGCCTCATCAAAGTGCAGGGTGTCGATGTAATCACCCAGCTGGTCTTTGATCATTTCGACGTTGTAGAGCACGCCGTCGTAGGTGCTCTGGGTGATGGTCAGGATGCGCGGCTTGGTGGGCTGACCGGCCTGCTTGGCAGCCTCCCAGGCCGCTTTGGCAAAGGGGTTGGCCTGGATCTTGGCCTCAATGGTCTTGGGGTCGAACTCGCTCAAAGGAATCGGGCCGATGATGCCCAGGTGGTTGCGGGTGGGCATGAGAAAGACCGGGATGGCCCCCGTCATGGTGATCGCGTGCAACACGCTCTTGTGACAGTTGCGGTCCACCACCACGATGTCGCCAGGGGCCACCGAGGCATGCCAGACCACCTTGTTGCTGGTCGAGGTGCCATTGGTCACAAAGAAGCAATGGTCTGCATTGAAGATGCGAGCAGCATTTCGCTCTGAGTCCGCTACGGGGCCGGTGTGGTCTAGCAACTGACCCAATTCATCGACCGCATTGCAGACGTCTGCGCGAAGCATGTTCTCACCGAAGAACTGGTGAAACATCTGGCCAACGGGCGACTTGAGGAAGGCCACGCCACCGGAGTGCCCGGGGCAGTGCCAAGAGTAAGACCCGTCCTGGGCGTAATGCAGCATGGCCCTGAAAAACGGAGGTGCCAGGGAGTCTAGGTAGGACTTGGCCTCGCGAATGATGTGACGGGCAACAAAGTCTGGCGTGTCTTCGAACATGTGAATGAAGCCATGCAGCTCACGCAAAACGTCGTTCGGGATGTGGCGCGACGTCCGAGTCTCACCGTAGAGGTAGATGGGAATCTCGGCATTTCGAAAGCGGATCTCGGTCACAAAGGCCCGCAGGTTGCGCAGGGCATGGGTGACCTCCTCCTTGCTGCCGGCTCCAAACTCCTCATCGTCAATCGAGAGAATGAAGGCAGAGGCCCTGGACTGCTGCTGGGCGAACTGGGCCAGGTCTCCGTAGCTGGTGACCCCCAGCACCTCCATCCCCTCTTTCTCGAGGGCCTCGGCGAGGGCGCGGATACCCAATCCCGAAGTGTTCTCGGAGCGAAAGTCTTCATCAATGATGACGATGGGGAATCGAAACTTCATGGGGCCCAGCCTTTCAACATAAGGGTATGAATGCTTTCGCAAGCGCAAGGGCGCCATGTTAGGCCATATTTGTGGCACTTTTTCGGATTTAGCACTCTAAGTATCTGAGTGCTAAAATGAAGCCATGGAGGGCCGTTGCATGACCAGTACAGCCTTAGCCTTAAACCATCTGTCGCCGGGTGCCAACCTGGAGGGCTACCTGCGCGCCGTCCAGCAGTACCCCCTGCTCACAGCCGAGCGCGAACAGAACCTGGCTCTGCGCTACCGAACCCTTGAGGACATTGATGCGGCCAGAGAGTTAGTGCTCTCTCACCTACGATTGGTGGTGGCTGTCACTCGCCAGTACATGGGCTATGGACTGCCCCAGGCGGACCTGATCCAAGAAGGCAATGTGGGCCTGATGAAGGCGGTCAAGCGATACGACCCGACCCAGGGGGTTCGTCTGGTGTCCTACGCCCTGCATTGGATCAAGGCTGAAATCCACGAATACATCCTGCGCAACTGGCAGATGGTCAAAGTCGCGACGACCAAGGCCCAGCGCAAACTCTTTTTCAACCTGCGCAGCCTCAAGCGAGCACTCGGGGCCGACAAGGGTGTTAACGCCTCTCAGGCCCAGGCGATCGCCAAGGAACTGAATGTCTCAGCCGATGAGGTCATGGAGATGGACCGCCGCCTATCGGGTGGTGATACGCCTTTGGAAGGTCACACCGAAGACGGCGAAGAGGTGGCAGGCCCGATTGCCATGCTGGCTGCGGAGGATGCTGACCCCGCCGAGATTGTGGCCCGGGCTCAAGAAACACGCGTCAACCAGCAGCGCATGACTGCAGCATTGGCAAGTCTGGACGAGCGCAGTCGAGACATTCTGATGGCCCGCTGGCTTCAAGATGAAGATGGCCAGACACCCACGCTGCATGACCTCGCCGATCGTTATGGCATCTCAGCGGAACGGGTTCGTCAGATCGAGGCCAATGCCCTGAAAAAAATCAAGGCCGCCCTCACAGCCTGATGTGCTTTGCTTGGCTTTGGAGGCGGGCTTTGACGGTGGCTCGCGGGGCTACTGCGGCAAGTAGTGGTCGATCAGCAGGGCCGCAAACAAATAGGCCAGATACCAAATCGAATACTTAAAGGTCTTTCTGGCCAGCGGTTCGCTGTACTCACGATAGAGCTGCCAGGCCAGTTGCAGAAAACGTCCACCCAATAAGAGGGCAGCGATCAGATACCAGATGCCGCTCAGACCGATGGCAGTCGGTAGAACCGTGGTGGCCACCAGTAAGAAGGTGTAGAGCAGAATGTGCAGACGGGTGAACTGCGGCCCGTGTGTCACCGGCAGCATGGGCAGCCCCGAGCGAGCATAGTCGTCGGTTCGGTAAAGGGCCAAGGCCCAGAAATGCGGTGGTGTCCAGACAAAGATAATCAGAAAAAGAACCCACGCCTCGGGCGGGGCTGTGTTGGTGACTGCAGCCCACCCCAGCACCGGCGGCATAGCGCCAGAGGCCCCACCAATGACAATGTTCTGCGGGGTCAGAGGCTTGAGCACAAGGGTGTAAATCACCGCATAGCCGACAAAGGTTGCAAAGGTGAGCCAGGCGGTGAGTGCGTTGACGAAGAGAAACAAGGTGGCCATGCCCAGCCCGCCCAAGACCACCGAAAAGGCAATGGTCTGTCGAACCGTGAGGGTGCCCGATGGCAGTGGCCGCCAGGCCGTTCGAGCCATCTTGGCATCGATGTGGCTTTCGACCAGGCAGTTGATCGCAGCGGCAGCACCGGCCACCAAGGTAATGCCTAGCGTTCCCGCCACCAAAGGGACCAGCGGGACCATGCCCGGGACGGACATGAACATACCAATCACCGCGCAGAAGACGATGAGCAGGTTGACCCGGGGCTTGGTAAGGGCCAGGTACTGGCGGGCCAGGTTGCTGTCTGCAGGAAGAACGGCGGTGGACATCTGCTTATTATCTGTCGGAACTCTGGGTTTGGCCCTGGCTAGCCCACTCGCGATGCTTTGAGCAGTTTCATCAGGTCCTTTTTCATGCCCTGAGGATCGGCCTTGAGTGGGAAGCGCATCATCAGATTGCCAAGAGGGTCTACGAGGTGGATGTGATTGGGCATCCATTCGCCCGGCTGATTTGGCTGAAGCCTCGCCACCCAGAGGCCCTGCTCTTCATCCCGAAGGGTCGGCTGCCCACCATCGGTTACCAGCCAGAGGCGCTCCACCCGGTCGCGCTCACGGCCCGTGGTGAGTCGGACTTGTCGCATCTGCCAGAGTTGATCGCGACAGTCAGCATCGCAGGAGGCGGGCCCGACCCAGACCATGAGCCAACGGCCCCGAAAATCACCCAGTTGAGAAAACCGATGCCGCGGATCATCCTGGGGCCACGCTTTGATGACATCCAGCAGGCCCGACTCCTGCTCGGGCTTGGCCAACAGTTCGGTCTTGACCTCGGTGACCGTTTGCTGAGGGGAGAGCAAGTCGCCATGGTTGGTTCGACCCTCGGGTCGCACGCCGTAGTACATGACATAGGACAACACCACCGGGGCCAGGCAGACAGCAATGACCAGGTATAGGGTACGGCGACTGGTCGTGGGCTTGGTCGTCGAAGTCGATGGAGGCGGTGTTGGCTGAGAGGCATTCATGAGACGTGATCCGTTAGGTGATTTGGGCGGATGAAGGCTGCCTCTTTTCGAGGGACAGGCGCCAGGCGAAGACCAGGGCGGCCAGTGACATCATCCACCACTGAAAGGCATAGCCCCGGTGCTTGTCGACGGCATCGGATGGAGGTGCTGGCACCTGCCGAAGCAGTCCATCAGACGAGTCGGAAGTCTGCCAGAAGATCAACGGCCAGACCCGGTCGCCATGAGTGGTTTTCAGCTCGGCACTGCTCGCCACGCGTTGGGTAGCAGCCGCCCAATCAACGTTCTGCCAGAGTGCACCCTGTCGAAGACTCTGAGGATCACTGGACAGCTCTAGTCGCTGCAAGAGGCTGGCCAGACCGACTGCGCGGATGTCTGCTGAGGCTTGCTCGGGCAGGTGCTGTCCGCCCGACATCAGGCTGCGGGCACGCGGATTGTCCAGGCCTGGTGGTTTGGGGGCCCATCCACGGTTCACCCAGACCAGACTCTGGTCGGGCAAGGCCATGGCCGTTAAGACATTGACACCGGGCTTGCCATTGAGCAGGCGGTTGTCCAGGTAAAACGTGGTGTCGGGCAGCCAGCGCCCCTGAATCAAGACCTCTTGGCGATCCAAGTCCTGGGCCGGTCGTCCCAACTGCCAGGGTAGTGACTGGCCGAGGCTTTTGGGCTGCCCCTGATCCCGATTGTTCTGACGTTCAATGGCCTCGAAAATCGCCTGCTTCTCCAGAGAACGATTCCACTGCCAGACTCCCAGGCTCATGGTCAGCAGGGTCACCAGCAATGCGACGCCACTGGCCAGGTTTAGGCGCATGGGGCGGGTGGGTCTTGGATTCGGCTGTACCATGAGAGACTTGTTTGGCTTCTTCGATGAATTGGGTGGGTGGCGCTGTGTCGAAACTGTTGATTGGAATCGCGTTTATTGGAATCCTGGTGAGCCTGGGGTCTGCCTTTTTCTATCTGATGCGGGACAAGGGCCGCAGCAACAATACGGTAAAGGCTCTGGCTGTTCGGGTCGGACTGTCCATCCTGTTGTTCTTATCCTTGCTCATTGCCCATCGATACGGCTTGATTGAGTCGACCGGGATTCGTTACTAGGACGGCACCAGCTGACATCGGTTCAACTTGACGGGGGCCATCCCGACCAGGTTCTCCAAAATACCAAGGGCCGCTTGTCGCGGCCCTTGTGCTATCCGGCG
>JBEDMQ010000116.1:0-6045 GCA_041171045.1 Pseudomonadota bacterium | reverse complement strand
ACGGTGATCGGCTGAGAGCAGGTGGCCTTGCAAAGCAAGAGCTGCCCCGCCGCACGATCGGCATCCGACAGAGCCTTCTTTTGGTAATCCCCGTAATCAACTTCGCCGTCTTGAAGCGTGGCCTTACAAGAACCACAGGCGCCGTCTTTGCAGCCATACGGCAGCACAATGCCAGCCCGCAGGGCAGCTTCTAAAATGGTTTCGCCAGTGTCGACAGGAAAAGATTTCCCCGAAGGGATAAGGGTGCAGGTCGCAGTCATGGCGGCATTGTAACGGCCCGAACAGCGTCCGACGGCCTTAAACCTGACCCATGACCAAGGCTATCAACCTAGGGAAATCGATAGCGTTTGGTCAGAGAGAGCGACGCTGGACGCGCACCAACATCACCAATGCAAAGGTCAGGGCAACCAGGCTGGGAATCGCTGCCACCAGCGGAGCAGGCCAGGTATTCATCACACCAAGGTGAGAGAAGAGGCTGTTGAGCAAGTGAAAGGCCACGCCAAAGACAATGCCCAAGAAGACCTTGAGGCCCACCGTACCGCCGCGGGCCTGCAGGTAAGCGGCAGGCAGGGCCATCAAGAGCATGACCCAGCAGGCCACCGGGTAGATCACCTTCTTCCAAAAAGCCAGTTCATACCGAGTGGCTGACTGCCGGCCTGCCTTCAGATAACGGCTGTAAGCCCAGAGGTCCCTGGCGGACATCTGGTCTGGCTTCACCAGCAAAGCCCCCAACGTATTCGGCGAAAGGCTAGAGATCATTTCCAATCGGTCGGCAGTGGACCTGGCCAATCCCCCGTCCGGCCCAAGCGTTAGGCTGGTGGTCTGCTGCAGTGACCATCGGCTGGCCTGTTGTCCCCCAGGGGTCGCCACCAACTGGTCGAAGACCGCCTGCTTGGCCCTCACCACCCGCAGCAAACGCTTGCTGGCGTCGAATTCGTAAATCACGACATCCAACAAGCGCTGATCGGGTGTCGCGCCCCGCAGGTTCATCATGCGCTCAGCCGCGTTCACGCCCAAGCCCTTGACCGAATCCCTGAGCCAATAGCCTGAACGCAAGGCATCGGCCGAGACACTCCCGAGGGCGCTGGCCCGCAGCTTGCTGCCGGCCGCCTCTGACCACGGCACGATGAGTTCAGACAAGAGCGCCGTGAGCAAGACCAACGGCAAACCCAGGCGAGCCATCGCCTTCAAGGCATCGGCCGGCCGAAAACCCGATGCCCGGGCGACGGTGTACTCAGACGAAGCCGCCAGGCTGGAGAGGGCCCAGAGCGCACCAATGAGCGTGGCCACCGGCATCAACTCGTAGCTCATCGCCGGAATCCGCAAGGCGATGTACTGCATGGCCTCTTGAATGCGGTAACTGCCGCGACCGATGTCCTCTAATTCAGCCACCAGGTCGAACAAGGCGAACAAGCCAACGAACCCCAGCAAGACAAAGCCAATGCGACCGTAGATGCCACGGGCCACATAGCGCTCAAAAGTCCGCGACCGAGCCATGGCTATCCCCGACCTTTCGCTCGGCGCCATCCAAGCCAAACCCACTCAACCGGCCCCCGCCGCAATCCCATACGCCACCAGAACAGGATCACCATCAGCACAGCCAGCACCAGGGGCACCGGCCACCAGCCCATGGCAAAACTCACGCGGCCTTGGGCAATCCAGGCCTGGCTCACGGTGAGCAGGTTATTGGCCGTCATGGTGACCAGAAAGGCAAAGATCAGGTGAAAGGAGCGTCCCATCCGCGGGCTCACAAAAGACATGGGGATCGCCAATAGACCCAGCAGCAGGCAGAGCATCGGCAGACCCACTCGGAAAGCGAGTTCGCCGCGCTGCTGATTGCCTGGGGCCATCATGAGGCTGCCAATCGGCTGGGCTCGGACAGATGGGTCAATGGCAGCACCACCGGGGGCTGCGTCGACCCGAAGTCGATAGCCCTCAAAGGTCATGGTGCGTACGGTCGGCAACACCTGTTCCCCCGACGACGCGGGCAATGGGGAGAAGTCTGTCCGGGTCCCCCGCCGAATGTTGACCCAGGGCTCTCCATCAGCGCCCTGCTCAAATCGGCCCTCAGCGGCCATCAGCACGGATTCACGGCCATCCGGCGACCGGGTGACGACAAAGACCATGCCCAGCTGACTGGATTCCTCGTCTGGGTTTTCAACAAAAAAGACCCGCTGGCCGGAGCTGGACTCCCGAAACTGACCTGGCGAGATGCGCTTGGCATCCTCTCGGGTCTCGAACTGTTGCCGAAGGGCCTCGGACTGCTGCCGGGCCCAGGGCGAGACCACCAGGCTGCAGACGGCCACCCCCACCACCAGCGGCCAGAGGAACTGCAAGACAGGCTTGACCAGGTCGACGAGGCTTCGGCCAGAGGCCAGCCAGACCACCATTTCGGAGTCCCGCCAGAGCCGGGACAAGACCATTAAAACAGCGATAAAGGCCGTGAGACTGAGGATGAGGGCCAGGCTGGTCATGGAAGACAGCCCAATCAGGGGCAAAACCAGCTCGCCGTCGGCCTTGCCAGAGGCTGCCCGCCCCAGGGTTCGGATCAGGGTGGTGGTCACCACAATGGTCAATAAAGTTGCAAAGACCACCCCCGCCATGGCGCGAAGTTCTTGGACTAGGGCTTTTTGAAATATCACTACTTTTATAATAGGCGTCTTCTGAACAAAGGCATTGTGTCATGACCGCATCCTCATCCTCCAAAGATCTCAAAGAAATCAAAGACCCAGGTGAAGTCCGGGAGTCAATCCAGTTCATCGCCAGCAACAAACCCGTAGACCGGGCCAACGTGGACTGTGTCTGGCTGGGCCTCTACGCCACGGCCGCTGGCGTTGAGCTCAGCATGGCGGCCCGAGTGGCTGACAAGGTCACCGGCGGAGCGATCGCCAAGGTCCTCAAGGCTGGGGACTTCGATGCCAAGGCGGGTAGCTCCCTGCTGCTGCGAGACCTCAAGGGTCTGCCAGCCACGCGGCTGCTGCTCGTTGGCCTGGGTAAAAAAGAGGCCTTCCTCGAGAAGCAGTATGTCGAGGCGGTCCGGGCCGCTGCCAAGGCCATGCAGAGCCTCAAAGGCGTCAAGCGAGTGGCCTCCTTCCTGACCGAGCAGTCGGTCGGGACACGAGATGGTCAGTGGCGCATGCAGGCCCACATTCTGGCGGTGCGTGAGGCGACCTATCGGTTTGATCGGTTCAAGACCAAAAAAGAAGGTGGCGATGACAAAGCGTCCGCCAAATCCAAGGCCAAGCCAGAGCTGCCCTCCCTGCAGGAAGTGGAGATGCTGCTGCCCGGCGACATGCGTCCTACCGATGCCCCCAAGGTCATCACCGAGGCGCAGGCCCTGGCCAATGGCATCACCCTGACCAAGGACCTGGGCAACCTGCCCCCCAACATCTGTACGCCGACGTACCTCGCCACCACCGCCAAGGCCCTGGCCAGACAGCATCGTCTAAAGGTCGAGGTCCTGGAGCGAGCAGCCATGGAGAAACTGGGCATGAACGCCCTGCTGGCCGTCTCGGCTGGTTCGGCTCAGCCACCCCAGTTCATCGTGCTCCAGCACAACGGCGGCAATGCCAAAGACGCCCCGCTGGTCTTCGTCGGCAAGGGCATCACCTTTGACACCGGCGGCATCTCCCTCAAACCGCCTGCTGACATGGACGAGATGAAGTACGACATGTCAGGCGCGTCCACGGTCTTGGGCGTCATGAAGGCAGTGGCCGAGATGGGGCTCAAGCGCAATGTGGTCGGCGTGATCCCCACCTGCGAGAACATGCCCAGTGGCACAGCGACTCGACCCGGTGACATTGTCACCACCATGTCCGGTCAGACCGTTGAGATCCTCAACACGGACGCAGAAGGCCGGCTCATCCTCTGTGATGCCCTGACCTACGTTGAGAAAAACTTTAAACCCGCTGCGGTGGTTGACATCGCTACCCTGACGGGTGCCTGCGTGATTGCCCTGGGCGGCGTCAACACCGGCTTGTTCAGCGAAGACGATGCCCTGGCACAGTCTCTGATCAACGCGGGCAAGACCATGCTGGATCCGGCCTGGCGCCTGCCCCTGGAAGAGGACTACCAAGAGCAGCTCAAGAGTCCTTTTGCCGACATGGCCAACGTGGGGGGGCGCGCGGCGGGCAGTGTCACCGCAGCCTGCTTCCTATGGCGATTCGCAAAGGCCTATCGTTGGGCTCACCTGGACATCGCGGGCACAGCCTGGAAGAGCGGGGCCAACAAGGGCGCAACTGGTCGACCGGTTGGCCTGCTGGTGGAGTTTGCAAAGAACGGTCTGGCGTGACCAGTGTCGATTTTCACTTCAACACCCCCGACAGGCTGACCCACGCCTGTCGGCTGGTGCGCAAGGCTCTGCGGGCCCAGGCCGCGACCGACGAGAAGCCACTCATCGTGTTCTGTAGTGATCGGGCCCGCCTTGAGCAATTCGACGAGCTGCTCTACAGCTTCTCGGACGAGGACTTCCTGCCCCACGTCCATGCAGACCATCCGCTGGTGGACGAGGCGCCCATCATTCTGAGCCACCAGGCCTACTCGCCGCCCATGCCAAGGCTTCCCAACATCCTGGTCAACCTAGACGACGCAGTGCCCGACTTCTTTACCCAGTTTCAGCGGGTCTTCGAGATCGTTGGCCCAGATGAAGCGGACAAAGAACTGGCCCGCGCCCGCTTCACCCTCTATCGGGATCGCGGCTACGCCATCACCCGTCACGACCTGGCCGCCAAGGGCTGACGACCCCGCGTGCCGTCCCCCACATCACTTCAAAGCCCACCATGTCGAACTTAGATAAATCATTTGAACCGGCCCACATCGAGCAGACCTGGGGGCCAGAGTGGGAGGCTCGTGGCCTGTATGCGGCTGGGACCAAATCAGGTGCAGAGTCCTTCTGCATTCAGCTGCCCCCGCCCAACGTCACCGGCACCCTGCACATGGGGCACGCGTTCAACCAGACCCTCATGGACACCCTGTCCCGCTGGCATCGCATGCGTGGACACAACACCCTCTGGCTGCCGGGAACCGACCATGCGGGCATTGCCACCCAGATCGTGGTCGAACGCCAACTGGATGCAAAAGGTGTCTCTCGACATGACCTGGGCCGTGAGGCCTTCTTAGAAAAAGTCTGGGAGTGGAAGGAGCAGTCTGGCTCCACCATCACCGGCCAGATGAGACGGCTGGCCGCCAGTTGCGACTGGTCACTGGAATACTTCACCATGAACCCGGCCTGCTCGGCCGTGGTGAAAGAAGTGTTCATCAGCCTCTACCAGCAAGGCCTGATCTACCGAGGCAAGCGCCTGGTGAACTGGGATCCCAAGCTGCTCACCGCGGTCTCAGACCTTGAAGTGGTCAGCGAGGAAGAAGACGGCCACATCTGGGAGATTCAATACAACCTCGCCGATGGCTCTGGCAGCCTGGTCGTGGCCACCACCCGGCCTGAGACGATGCTGGGTGACGTCGCCGTTGCGGTCAGCCCCAAGGACGAACGCTATGCCCACCTGGTGGGCAAGATGCTGACGCTGCCCTTGGTGGGCCGTCAGATTCCGGTGATTGCCGACGACTATGTGGACCCTGAGTTCGGGACCGGCTGCGTCAAGATCACGCCCGCCCACGACTTCAACGACTATGCCGTTGGCCAGCGACATCAGCTGGCACCCATCAACATCTTCACACTCAACGCCCACATCAACGACCAGGCCCCTGAGGCCTATCGAGGGCTAGAGCGCTACGAGGCCCGCAAAGCAGTCTTGGCCGATCTGGAGGCCCAAGGCCTGCTGGTCTCCACCAAGAAACACAAACTCATGGTGCCCAGAGGTGATCGTACGAATGCGGTCATTGAACCCATGCTCACCGACCAATGGTTTGTGGCCATGAGTAAGCCTGCGCCCGCGGGCACGCACACCCCAGGACAATCGATCGCCGGGCGCGCACTCGAGGTCGTCGAGAACGGCCAGGTGACCTTCCACCCCGAGAACTGGACCACCACCTATCGCCAGTGGCTGGAGAACATTCAAGACTGGTGTATCTCCCGGCAGCTCTGGTGGG
>JBEDMQ010000115.1:0-19234 GCA_041171045.1 Pseudomonadota bacterium | reverse complement strand
ATCAGAGCAAAGTTCATCAGTCGTCCACCTTCAGAATGGCCAGGAAGGCCTCTTGAGGAATTTCAACACTACCCACCTGTTTCATGCGCTTCTTACCGGCCTTTTGTTTTTCCAGCAGCTTGCGTTTGCGACTGATGTCGCCGCCGTAGCACTTGGCCAGCACGTTCTTGCGAAGGGCCTTGACGTTCTCTCGAGCCAAGATGTTGACCCCGATGGCCGCCTGAATGGCCACATCAAACATCTGTCTTGGAATGAGTTCGCGCAGCTTGGCCACTAACTCACGTCCGCGATGCTGGGCATTGGCCCGGTGAACAATGACCGACAGCGTGTCGACACGTTCACCGTTGATCAAAATGTCCATCTTGACCACATCGGAGGCCCGGTACTCCTTGAACTCGTAGTCCATCGAGGCATAACCCCGGGAGATGGACTTCAGCTTGTCAAAGAAATCCAGCACGATCTCGTTCATGGGGATTTCATAGGTCAGGTTGACCTGTCGACCGTGGTAGTTCATGTTGGTCTGAGATCCGCGCTTGCCATTGCAGAGGGTCATGACCACACCCACATAGTCCTGCGGCATGAACAAGGTGACCGTGACAATGGGCTCGCGAATCTCCTCGATGCGAACGGGGTCGGGCATCTTGGACGGGTTGTCGACATCGATCAGGGTCCCGTCTTTCATGAGCACCTGATAGACCACAGTCGGTGCGGTGGTGATCAGGTCAATGTCGTATTCCCGCTCGAGCCGCTCCTGGACGATGTCCATGTGCAGCAGACCCAGAAAACCGCAGCGGAATCCAAAGCCCAGGGCCTGCGAGACCTCGGGCTCGAACTGCAAGGCCGCATCGTTGAGCTGAAGCTTCTCCAGGGCGTCTCGCATGATGTCGTACTCGCTGGACTCGACCGGATACAGGCCAGCAAAGACCTGGGGCTTGACCTCTTTGAAGCCCGGCAGGGGACTGCTCGCCGGGCGTCCGGCCAAGGTCACCGTGTCACCCACCTTGGCGGCCTTGAGCTCTTTGATGCCTGTGATGATGAAGCCCACCTCGCCAGCACTCAGCTGATCGCGAGCCACCGACTTGGGCGTGAAGACCCCCAGTTGCTCCACTGGGTGCGTGGTGCCCGTCGCCATGAGTAGAACCTTGTCACGCGTGTTGAGGATGCCATTGACCACGCGAACCAGCATGACCACACCGACATAGTTGTCGAACCAGGAGTCGATGATCAGCGCCTGCAAGGGGGCCTCTGGGTCACCTTTGGGTGCGGGCACCTTGGCCACAATCATCTCAAGGATGTCGCGAACCCCCTCGCCTGTCTTGGCGCTGGCCCGAATCGCGTCGCTGGCCTCAATGCCAATGACATCCTCGATCTCGGCAATGGCCTGCTCTGGGTTGGCCGCTGGCAGATCGATCTTGTTGAGAACCGGGCAGACCTCGACACCAAGCTCGATGGCGGTATAACAGTTGGCCACCGTCTGGGCCTCGACGCCTTGTGAGGCATCCACCACCAGCAAAGCGCCCTCGCAGGCGGAGAGGGATCGGCTTACCTCATAGGAGAAGTCGACGTGACCCGGTGTGTCGATCAGATTGAACTGGTAGCGCTGGCCATCCAGAGCGATGTAGCTGAGGGCTGCGGTCTGGGCCTTGATGGTGATGCCACGCTCGCGCTCCAGATCCATGGAATCGAGCACCTGGGCTTCCATCTCGCGATCTGACAGGCCACCGCAGAGCTGGATGATGCGATCAGCCAGCGTGCTCTTGCCGTGGTCAATGTGGGCAATGATGGAAAAATTTCGGATGTGCTGCAAACAACCACTCTCTTCCTAAAAAAAGAAGCCTGGGCATGACCCAGGCTTCGATGATTCAGACAGCTGACCCTAGGGTTTAACGGGTATGAACAGCACCCCATCGCCGCGACGCACCAACATGACCACGGTCTTCTTGCGGTCCAGGCGACCGATCAGGCTCTGCAGCTGTCCAGCCGAGGAGACCTGAGCGTTGTTCACAGACAGAATGATATCTCCCTGGCGCAATCCCGCCCGTTCAGCCGGTCCCTTAGCTCCCACGACGCGCACACCCGCCTTGATCTTGAGTTCGTTGCGCTGAGCATCACTCAGGTCTGCAACAGCCAGGCCAAGCCAGTCCACGCTGGCGGAGGGGCCTGATTTCGGCGTTGCAGCAGCGGCGGTGGTCGTGGGTTCGGGCTTGATTTCGTCCACCGTCACCTTGAGGGTCGTCTCACTGCCGCGCCGCCAGACCTTGAGTTCGGCCTGACTGCCTGGCTTGGTGTTGCCCACCAGCCTGGGCAGGTCCGACACCCGGTTCACCGGCTTGCCGGCAAAGCCCAGGACAATGTCTCCCGGCTCGACGCCCGCCTTGGCTGCTGGGCCACCGGCCTCGACATTGCGAACCAGCGCACCCTTGGCCGAGGGAAGTCCCAGGGCGTCGGCGACGTCTTTGTTGACCTCGTCGATGGCCACGCCGATTCGACCGCGAATCACCCGGCCGCTGGCCCGCAGCTGATCCGCTACACGCTTGGCCTCGTCGATGGGAATCGCAAACGAAATGCCCATGAAGCCGCCGGTGCGGCTGTAGATCTGGGAGTTGATGCCGATGACTTCGCCATTGAGATTGAGCAGAGGACCGCCCGAGTTACCAGGGTTCACCGCCACATCGGTCTGGATAAATGGCAGGTAGTCGCCAGTGTCTCGGCCCTTGGCGCTCACAATGCCCGCCGTGACCGTGTTCTCAAGGCCAAACGGCGAGCCGATGGCCAAGACCCATTCACCCACCTTGATCTGGTCTGGATTGCCAAAGGTCAGGGTGGGCAGTCCCTTGGCCTCGATCTTGAGCAGGGCCACATCAGTGCGCTGATCGGACCCAATGATCTTGGCCTTGAACTCACGCTTGTCCGTGAGGGTGACCAGGACCTCGTCAGCTCCTTCCACCACGTGGTGATTGGACAGCAAATAACCATCTTGGGAAATGATGAAACCAGACCCGACACCACGGGGCCGGGGCTCAGACGGTTCCTGCTCTTTGGGACCTTGACGCGGACCAGAGCCAGGATGCCCTGGGGGCCCGAAGCGTTTAAAGAATTCAAAGAAGGGATCGTTCTCGTCAAAGGGCATGCCCTGGCCACCCCGCTCCGACTCGCGAGACAGGGTGCGGATGTTGACCACCGCAGGACCAGCCTTTTCGATCAGACCCGTGAAATCTGGCAGACCCCGGTTCGCTGCCGACTGGGCCGCAGCCGCGTTCGGCATGAGCGCAGAGCCAAGGGTCAGGCCGACTGTGAGGCTGAGGGTCAGCAGGCCAGTGGCTGCTGCCAAACCAAAACGACGAACCCAGCTCTGTTCAGCCAGAGCAATCAGTCTGTTCATGAGGACCACCTATTGAGTCGTAACCGTTGAGAGGGGAAATGCTTTGGCCAGTGTGACCACCGTGACCGGGGGGAGTTCACCCATGACCGTGACCAGCCATTCGCCGTGCTGATGACTGGCCATGCTGAGTGCCCCACGCTGACGGGTGTTGAGATCCTCGGCTGAGCCTTTGCGTCGCTCAATGAAGACCGAGGCATTGGCCAGCCCGTCAGAGACCACAATTTGACGCATGCCATCCGGCTTGTGACGCATCTGGGCAATCACCTCAAACCCAGCCACGGGCAACGCGAGGGGCTTGGGTGAGTCCATCCGCTCAACGGAGGCCACCTGGGTCTTCCAGCCGGTTTCGTTGGCGTATTTGGAGACCACATTGGGGGCGGCCCGATGACCCACACGAAGTTCGGAGAAGACCTGTTCCTCCAAGACCTCACCAGAATGACTGAGTTGCTGCAGCTTGAGCATGAGGCGCTCGTGACGCTGAACCCAGCACCGCACGGGCCACCGCTTGTCGTCTAGAGGCTCTAGGGTCACCAATTCGGTATCGAATCCAGCCACCCGAGTGCCCTGGCTGACAGAGACCCGGTAATAGCGAGACAACTGCTGGGCAGACTGCAGCGACAGCATGGGGAAATCGGCCCTTACGGGCGTGCCAGTCTGAACCTTGATGGTCTTGGCGGCCGGCAGGTAGGCGCGCAACTCCTTGGGCTGTCGCACCACCTCTCGCGGATCGCCGTCAAGGGACTCGATGCGAATGACCGGACCGGTAGGCTGGACCTGCTGGTGGATCTTGGCCATGTAGACCCCCTGAACGCCAGAGGTCTGTTGGTGAATGTAGGTGCCGGTAAAACTGAGTCGTTGAGCGGCCTGATTGAGCTGGTCAATCAGAGCCAAGCCTGGCTGCGGCAATTGGGGGGCATTTGCAGCCGGAGCAGCGGAGGGACTGGCCACACTCTGGGCACCAGCCGAGCCGCCGGTGGACTGAGCCAGCCCCAGCACCGGCAACGTGGCTGCGGTCCCCGCCAATGCCAGGGTGAACAAACGGCCCGACAACCCGGTCATCAACGCTCCCCGGCCACGCGAAGACGAACCGCCATGCTGCCATGGGCATCGAGCATTTCTCGGGTCTTGGGATCGGCCCAAGAGGCCACGGGCACCAGCGATGCGCCACTGACTGGCCCGCCCACCGTGCTGCCGTTTGAAGTCACGGCAGCAGGAGCAGAATTGGTCTGACCGGCCGAGGCCACCAGGCTCTGCTCGGGCGTCACCAGTTGCCACATGGCCATGGAGACAAAACCCACCGCGGCCACCGAGGCTGCCAAAGCACCCAGTCGGAAGACCTGCCGGCCCTTTTGGAACCGCTCGCTGTGGGCGCTGCTGTTGTTGCGAGCCGAGCCCATGTAGACGGGCTCTTGCTGAATGGCCTTGGCGATTCGCTCTGACAAGACCGCATCACTGAGACGAGGGGTGAGGCCCTTGAGAACATCGGAAATTAAGACATAGTCGTCAAACTGGCGGGCCGACTCCGAGCCTTCCTGGCGGATCGCCTTGACCACATGCCCGACCCGGGGGGGTTCGAGCTCGCCGTCAAAGAACCGAGACAGCTGTTCGCCGCGTTCCGGGGGAGCGGCTGACGGGTTCTGGGGTAGCGAAGCGGGATGGTTCTGGGGGGGCTGGGTGTGTGCCATGGGTTCTACCAACGTCGATCTTGGGGGGTATCTAGGAGTGGGCGGAGCTGCTCGGCAATGGCCTCGCGTGCCCTAAAAATGCGAGACCGAACGGTACCAATGGGGCAGTTCATGGCTTCGGCGATCTCCTCATAACTCAGTCCTTCTATTTCACGCAGCGTGACAGCCGTGCGGAGGTCTTGTGGCAGAGCCTCGATCGCCCGGTTCACGGTTTCGGCGATCTGGCGGCTTAAAAGTTCCGCTTCCGGCGTGTGGTTGTCTGATACGACATCCTCCCGGCCAAAAGATTCCCCGTCCTCGTCCTCTGAGAGGGTGTCCGACAGGGGGATGGGCCGGCGGCCTTGGGCCACCAGGTAATTCTTGGCGGTATTGACGGCGATGCGATAGAGCCAGGTGTAGAAAGCACTGTCCCCCCGAAACTGAGGAAGTGCTCGATAGGCCTTGATAAAGGCCTCCTGGGCCACATCCTCGACCTCGGAAGGATCCCGAACCAGCCTGGAGATCAGTCGAACAACCTTGCGCTCGTATTTCCGGACCAACAGGTTAAAGGCCTGCTGGTCGCCTGATTTGACCCGATCAACCAGCAGCTGATCAGCATCGCGCTCGGACAATCGGATTCCTTAGACGCGTTTGAAGACCAGCGTACCGTTGGTCCCACCAAAGCCAAAGTTGTTCTTCACGGCCACCTCGGTCTTCAGGTCCCGGGCCGTGTTGGCGCAATAGTCCAAGTCACACTCTGGATCCTGGTTGATCAGGTTGATGGTGGGCGGACTGACCTGGTGATGCAGCGCCAGGGTGGTGAAGACAGCCTCCAGGCCCCCGGCTCCGCCCAACAGGTGTCCGGTCATGGACTTGGTCGAGTTCACGACCACCTTCTTGGCATGAGCGCCGAGAGCAGCCTTGATGGCCTCGGTCTCGTTCTTGTCACCCAAGGGCGTCGAGGTGCCATGGGCATTGATGTAACCCACCTGCTCCACCGACACACCAGCGTCCTTCAGGGCGTTGACCATGCAGCGACGTGGGCCGTCCATGTTGGGCGCTGTCATGTGATAGGCATCGCCACTAAAGCCAACACCGGCCAGTTCTGCATAGATCTTGGCGCCGCGGGCCTTGGCATGCTCGTATTCCTCGAGAACCATGACCCCGGCGCCCTCACCCAGCACAAAGCCGTCGCGGTCGACATCCCAGGGCCGCGAGGCCGTGGCCGGATCGTCGTTGCGGGTGGACAAGGCGCGGGCCGCTGCAAACCCACCGACCCCTAGCGGGGAAATGGTGGATTCAGCACCACCGGCGAGCATGACATCGGCGTCACCGTACTGGATCAGGCGGGCCGCCAGCCCAATGCTGTGAAGACCGGTGGTACAGGCGGTCACCGCCGCCACGTTGGGGCCTTTGAGGTTGCGCAGAATGCTCAGGTGCCCCGAGATCATGTTGATGATGGATCCGGGAACAAAAAATGGAGAGATTCGACGGGCGCCACGACTGGTGTATTCACCGTGGGTGTCCTCGATCATGGGCAGACCGCCAATCCCGGACCCCACCATCACGCCGCAGCGCTCGGCGTTGTCATCTGTGATCGCCAGGCCACTGTCATCCAGAGCCTGCAGGCCAGCCGCAATGCCGTAATGGATGAAGACATCCATATGACGGGCTTCTTTGGCCGAAATGTACTGATCGATCTGAAAACCCTTGACCTCGCCAGCAAAGTGCACCGGCATGCCCTGGTGATCAAATCGGGTAATGGTGGCGATGCCGTTGGTGCCGGCTACCAGAGCCGACCAGGCATCGGCGATGTTGTTGCCAACGGGTGAGACACAGCCCAAGCCGGTGACAACCACACGGCGCCGACCAGCGGCGCCCGAAGGGTGAGATCCGCTCATCGGCGCTCCGAAGAACGAAGAAAGCCTGGCGGCTTACTTCTTGAGGTTGTTGTTGATGAAGTCGATGGCCTGCTGAACGGTGGTGATCTTCTCGGCCTCTTCGTCCGGAATCTCGCACTCGAACGCGTCTTCTAGGGCCATCACCAACTCAACGGTATCCAGTGAGTCAGCACCCAAGTCGTCTACAAACTTCGACTCGGTTTTGATGTCCTCAAGCTTTACGCCAAGTTGCTCAGAGACGATTGCCTTGACGCGTTTCTCGATGTCTTCCATGGTTTCCTTCCTGTGTTGAACCAAACAAAATCGGGCGATGGCGATTGTATCAGGACATCACCATGCCGCCGTTGACATTCAGGGTAATGCCGGTGATGTAGCCGGCACCCTCAGAAGCCAAAAAGACAGCAGATGATGCGATATCGTCAACATTTCCAAGACGTTGGGCGGGGATCGTCGCCGTCAGGGCAGCGATCTGCTCGGGGCTGAGCGCCTTGGTCATGTCGGTATCGATAAAGCCGGGGGCGATGCTGTTGACGGTGATTCCGCGACTGGCCACCTCACGAGCCAGGGCCCGGGCCATGCCCGCCACACCCGCCTTGGCCGCTGCATAGTTGGCCTGCCCCGCATTGCCGCTCACCCCCACCACCGAGGTGATGTTGATGATGCGTCCCCACCGGGCCTTCATCATGGGCCGCAGGACCGCTCGGCTGAGTCGAAAGACGGCGGTGAGGTTGGTCTCGATCACGGCCTCCCACTCCTCGTCTTTCATCCGCATGGCCAGGTTGTCTCGAGTAATACCAGCGTTGTTCACCAGGATGTCCAGACTGCCGTAGGTCTTGACCAAATCCTCGACCAAGGCCTCACAGGCCCCCGGCTCGGTCACCTGAAGTCGTCGACCAAGACCCGATAGACCCGCCTGGGCCAACCCAGCCTCAATGGCCTTGGCCCCGTCATCAGTCGTCGCCGTCCCGATCACAAAATGACCCGCCTTGGCCAGGCCATGTGCAATCGCTGCGCCAATCCCACGGCTGGCGCCGGTCACCAGCGCCAGACGCTGCCCATCTTGTCGTGTTGCGGTCATGCCAAAGCCTCCAGAGTCGCTTTGAGGGAATCCTGGTCTGCAATGTTCAAGACTTGCAGCTCGGGCTTGATGCGTTTTGCCAGGCCGGCCAGGACTTTGCCAGGCCCGCACTCCACCACATGGGTCACTCCATGGGCAGCCAGTTGCTCAATGGTCTCCACCCAGCGAACCGGGCGCATGGCCTGCATGGACAGGGCCTCCCGAATGCCGGCCGCCTCGCTGGCCACCGACAAGTCCACGTTGTGAACCACCTTGGCAGTGGGCGCAGCCAACTGAACATCCGCCAGATAAGCTCGAAGCGCGCGTGCAGCCGGCGCCAGCAGGCTGGAGTGGAATGGTGCCGAGACCGGCAGCACAATGGCCCGCTTGGCACCTGCCTCCTTCATGGCCGCACAGGCCTGCTCGATGGCGGTTGTGTGACCAGCAATCACCGTCTGATCGGGTGCATTGAAATTAACGGCCTCGACCACAGCGGTTGGCGCAGAGATCCGCTCACAGACCGAGACCACGGCATCGGCTCCCAGGCCCATCACCGCAGCCATGGTGCCCTGCCCAACGGGCACCGCCTCTTGCATCTGCTGGGCTCGAAAGCGCACGGCCTTGACGGCATCGACCAACTCAAAGACGCCAGCCGCGGTCAGGGCGGCATACTCGCCAAGGCTGTGACCCGCCATATAGGCGGGTGGCTGCCCGCCTGCGGCCAGATAGGCGCGATAGAAGGCAACCGCGCTGGTCAGCATGACGGGCTGGGTGTTCACCGTGAGGCCCAAATCTTCGGCTGGGCCCTTGGCGATCAGGGCCGCCAGGTCTTGCCCAAGAGCGTCGCTGGCCTGCTGAAGGGTCTGATCGACCACCGGGTTTCCAGCAAAACCGGCCAGCATGCCGACCGATTGCGAACCCTGACCAGGGAATAAAAAGGCAATTTGAGAAGCGTTCATGGTGTTGAGTCTTAGAAGTTAACGGGTCAGGCGAGCCAGAACAGCGCCCCAGGTAAAGCCGCCCCCAACGCCCTGCATCAGGACCGTCTGACCAGCCTTGAGCCGGCCATCTTTTCGAGCCAGGTCAAAGGCCAGCGGCACCGAGGCCGCCGAGGTGTTGCCATGCTGATCCACCGTCACCACCACCCGGTCAGGGGAGATGCCCAGCCGTTTGGCCGTGAACTGCAGAATTCGAATGTTGGCCTGGTGTGGAATCAGCCAATCCACCTGGTCGGTCCCAAGGTTGGCCTGGGCCAACACCTCTCGAGCAGACGACTCCAGCACCTCCACCGCCAGCTTGAAGACGGCCTGACCATCCATGGTCAGAAAGGGGTTGCCCTGCACCTGCCCATGGGCGACCGCCCCAGGCGTGCGCAGAATGCTCTCGTACTCACCACGGGCATGGAGCACATGACCCAGAATGCCGGGCTCTTTGGCCGACTGGAGCACCATGGCGCCAGCACCATCCCCAAACAGCACGCAGGTCCCGCGGTCCTTCCAATCCAGGATACGGGAGAAGACCTCTGCGCCAATGACCAAGGCGTTGCGAGCCTTGCCCATGCGAATGAACAAGTCCGCAGTCGAGAGCGCATAGACAAAGCCGCTGCAAACCGCCTGCAGGTCAAAGGCTGCCCCTTGGGCAATGCCCAGCTTCTTCTGCACAAAGCAGGCGGTCGACGGGAAAATCATGTCGGGCGTCGAAGTCGCCACAATCACCAGATCGATGTCTTGCGGGGTGAGACCCGCATCGGCCATGGCCCGCTCGCCAGCCCGAGCAGCCAAGTCGCTGGTGGACAGGTCCGCTGATGCGATGTGACGCTGGCAGATGCCAGTTCGCTCGCGTATCCAGCTGTCGGAGGTCTCGATGCCCTGCTGGGCCAGTTGTTTCGCAAGATCCTCGTTGGAGACGGGATCGCCAGGCAGGAAGCTGCCGCTGCCCGCAATAATCGAATAAGGCAATTCAGACATAGCCGAGATGATGCACCAGTTTGAACACTAGCCTGCGACGAGGGCTTCGCGAATCCGTTCGTTCAAGCCGTGACTGGCCGCCTCGGCCGCACGCTCAATGGCATGACGGAAGGCGTAGGCATCGGCCGAGCCATGACTCTTGAAGACAATGCCGCGAAGACCCAAAAGAGCAGCACCGTTGTAACGGCGGTGATCTGCTCGACGTGCAAAACGGCGCAATACGGGTTTGGCCACCGCTGCTGCCAGCATGGTGGCCCAATTGCGCTTGAACTCATCTTTGAGAAAGCCACCCATCATCTGGGCCAACCCCTCGGATGTCTTGAGTGCCACGTTGCCGACAAACCCGTCGCAGACAATGACCTCTGCAGTGCCTTTGAAGATGTCGTTGCCCTCGACATTGCCCAGAAAATTCAGGCTGCTGGCCCGAAGCAACTCACCGGCCTGCTTGACCACCTCGTTGCCCTTGATGACCTCTTCACCCACGTTGAGCAGGCCAATGCTAGGGCGTGCAGGTCCATCCAGGGCAGCCACCAAGGCTGAACCCATCATGGCAAATTGCAGCAGATGCTCTGCCGAACAGTCCACGTTCGCCCCCAGATCCAGCATCAGGGTGGAGCCACCAGTCCGATTTGGCAGCGATGTGGCAATGGCTGGGCGATCGATGCCGTCAATCATTTTCAGGACGAATCGCGAGATGGCCATGAGGGCACCGGTATTGCCAGCGCTGACCGCAGCCTGGGCCTGTCCATCCGCCACAGCCCCAATGGCCAGACGCATCGAGGATTGCCGTTTGTTTTTTAGGGCCACCGCAGGGGGATCGTCCATGGCCACGACCTCGTCGGCCTGAAGCCAGTCCACTCGGGCCCGCATGCCATCGGCTTCCGGGCCGGAGCACTTGATCCCACCCATCGCCTGCTCAAACGCAACCTGCATGCGCGAGACATCACCCACCAGCAGCACGGTGTGCCGCTCGTGGCGTTGCAGAAAATCAATCGCAGCGGGGATGGTGACCGGAAGACCATGGTCACCGCCCATGGCATCTATGGCGACCCGTACGGCAGGACCGTGGGACATTGACATCTCCAGAGAGACGTATGCATCGCCCAGGGTCGGTCGACCCTGAGCCAAGAGTCAGACTTTAGACGTCGCCGCCCGGGGTCTTGACGACCTTCTTGCCCCGGTAGTAGCCCGAGGGGCTGATGTGATGGCGACGATGAACTTCTCCAGTGGTGGGTTCAACCGCCGTGGGAGGATTGCTCAAAAAGTCGTGTGCACGGTGCATGCCGCGCTTCGAGGGTGATTTCTTGTTCTGTTGAACAGCCATGCTGATCTCCGTCAGGCCTTCAAAAAGGCGAAAGTATAGCGCAAAACCCCGAAAAATCCGGGATTTATTTGAGTTTCGCCAGGATGGCGAAAGGATTGTCGGGCCGAGGTTGGTCCGGCAGGGTCATCTGGCAGTCCTGGTGCATGGGCCGATCGGCTGCCAGCAGCATGATCTCGTCCTCCAGCAGGTGGGCCAGACTAAGCCGGTCCTCGGTCGCCAGGGTCTGGGTCTCCTCGTCGGCCATGTCCAGAGACTCGTCGGCCTGACTGGCCTGATCAAAGAGGCGGTATCGGCGAACCGTTGCCAGGGCCACGTCCACTGGCTGCAGGCAACGCACGCAGGGCAGGCTGACCCGAGCCTGGGCGCTGACCACCAGTTGGTCTTTCTGAAACTGCATCTGCCAGGCCAGACCATCGGGCAGGTCGATGCCCTCGGCCACGAGCCTTGGCAGGTCCTCGGCCAGCAGATGGCCCTCCTCCTGCAGTCCGCCCGGGAAACGGCTAGACCACAAATGGCGGTCCACCGGCATCTGAGGATCAAAATCTTTCAGGTCTGACATGTCGCCATGATAGCGGTGAGACAATCCGGTCATGGTCCAGCTTGTTCTTGCCTCTACTAGTCCATACCGACGCCAACTCCTGGCCCGCCTTGGCCTGCCATTTGACCAGGCCAAGCCCATGGTCGACGAGACCCCACTGCCCGGCGAGTCCCCCCTGGTCTTCAGCCTTCGACTGGCCAAGGCCAAGGCCATGGCGCTGGCCCAGCAATACCCTCAGGCCTGGTTGATCGGCAGTGACCAGGTCGCAGTCTGCAAGGGTCGACTTATGGGCAAACCGGGCACGCCCCAGGCGGCCTTGTCCCAGCTTCAGTGGCAAAGGGGCAGCGTCACCAGTTTTCACACGGCGGTCTGCCTGTTTCGGGCAGACACCGGCGAGAGCCAGATTCAAATCGTGAGCACCGATGTGCATTGGCTGGCCGAGTCGGAACTCAGCGACGCCCAATTGCAGCGCTACATCGACCTGGAGTCACCCCTGGATTGCGCAGGTGCCGCCAA
The DNA here is from genome assembly GCA_041171045.1 of Pseudomonadota bacterium. Classification (GTDB taxonomy): domain Bacteria; phylum Pseudomonadota; class Gammaproteobacteria; order Burkholderiales; family Burkholderiaceae_A; genus Hahnella. Next base: position 6,885 of record JBEDMQ010000115.1, on the reverse strand, counting down.
GTCAGAGGGGCTCGGCACCGTGCTGATTCAGAAAATGGACACACCAGACCCCACTGCCCTGATTGGCCTGCCGATGGTGGCCCTCACCAAGATGCTGCGGACCTGGGGCCTAGACCCCTTGACCAGCGGCCGCTAGCGCCCAAGCCATTGCCAGCGCCGGTTAGTCGCTTAGCTTTTAGCCCAGCCTAGTAGCCCAAATGTGGGCTGGCCCCACTGCTGCGCATCAGGCCAAACAAAGTCTGGGCCATGGATGCACCGAATCGCTGCGCCAGGCGCTCGGCCAGGGTCGGCGAGACGCTGTAGTCCACCAAGGTTTCGGCCTTGATCTGGTCACGCGCAACCGACTGCACAGTGCCCAGCCCATCGGCCAGCCCCAGCTGAATGCCTTTGCTACCTGTGTAGACCATGCCGGAGAAGACCTCGGCCTTGTCATCGGCCTGACCCGCCACCAACTTCAGACGATCGCCACGGCCCTGCTTCACGGCCTCGATGAACTGAGCGTGCACCTCTGCCATCAGACTGCGCATGACCTGCTGGTGCTCGGGCTTTTGTGGCAGAAAGGGATCCAGCATGGCCTTGTTCTGACCGGCCGTCAGCAGGCGGCGTTCGATGCCCAGTTTTTTCATGGCCTCGGTAAACCCAAAGCTGTCCATGCGCACACCAATCGAACCAATCAGACTGGCCTGGTTGACGTAAATCTGATCGGCAGCCGCCGCAATGTAATAGCCACCAGAGGCAGCGACGTCCTCGACGACAGCCATCACCGGCTTGTCCGGATAGGCCTTTTTCAGGCGGCGAATCTCGTCGAAGATCATGCCGGCCTGAACGGGACTGCCACCTGGCGAGTTCAGGCGCAGCACGATGCCCTTGGCCTCCTCGGTCTCAAAGGCCTCTGCCAGCGCCTGACCCACCATAAACCCATCTGCCTCACCCTCGGCCTCAATCACACCTTTGATGTCGATGACGGCCGTGTGTGGCCCCTTGACCACATCGGCCCCATGCAGGCCCGGACCGCGAGAAAAGACCATCCCAGCGATCACCAGCAGGACCAGCAGGCTCAGCAGTCGGCGCACCATGGCCCAGCGACGAGCCCGCCTCTGTTCGGTGACCTGGGCCAGCAATAGTTTCTCAATGAGTGGATCGGTCATGGTTCTTCCTTTGGTTACAAAACATGGTCTTCCAGCCAGGCCCGCAGCGCCGGCACAGAAGGCAGACAGGCCCTTGGACTCTGCTCGAGCAACAAATGTTCTGGGTGCGCACCATAACTCACGGCCAGGCCGTGAGCCCCGGCGGATCGGGCCATCTGCAGGTCATGGATGGTATCGCCGATCACCAGTGCTGCCTCTGGCTCAATGTCCAATTCCTCGCAGATCTCCAAGACCATCTCTGGCCCGGGCTTGGGCACCGACTCATCGGCGCAGCGCGAGGTCACAAAATAATGACGAGTCTGGGTGGCGTCGAAGGCCCGTTCCAGGCCCACCCGTGACTTGCCGGTGGCAACCGTCAGCGGCAGACCAGCCGAGCGCAGAGCCTCAAAGACGTCGGTCATGCCCTCGAATGGTCGGAGAAACTGGTCTCTGGACAGGTAGTGAATTCGGAACCGAGCGGTCAACTCGGGCACTCGCTCAACCGGCAGTTCTGGGGCCACATGCCGCAGGGCGTCGTGGAGCCCCAGGCCAATGACATAAGCAGCCTGCTCCGGACTGGGCACCGCAATCCCCAAATCACGACAAGACTGGCGAATGGCCTCGACGATGGTCTGGGTAGAGTCCACTACCGTCCCGTCCCAATCAAAAATAATCAGGGATGGCTTCATGAGGAGGCCTTTGCACTGGCCGAACCCACCTGGGTCAGCCCCATGGCCTCGAAGTCTCTTCGAAGGGCGCCGGTGGGCTCAGCGGCCAATTCCAGCCGCTCCGCTCCCGCCTCTCCCGAGCCAATGGCCAACCGCCAGGCATGCAGGTACATCCGGCTCAAGCCTTGCTGCCGCGCCAGGTCATTCATCTCGTCCACCCCGTACTTGGGGTCCCCCACGATGGGATGTCCGACCGACTGCAGGTGGACCCTAATCTGATGGGTTCGTCCAGTCAGGGGCTCACACTGCAGCAGGCTGATAGGACCGATGCCCGGCAGTTCACCACGGGCCAGAAGCCTGACCCGGGTCATCGAGGGCTGACCCTTTGGGTCCACACGCACCCATCGTTCACCATTGGCCGAGAGCGTTTTGAGCAGCGGGGCCTTGATCAGCCGGGTGGGATCGGTGCCCATGGGCTTCCAGTCGCCCAACACGACGGCCAGGTAGCGTTTTCTCATCTGACCATCGCGAAGCTGTCGATGAAGCGACAACAGCGCCTTTCGGCTGGTGGCCAGCATTAAAAGACCCGAGGTGTCGCGGTCCAATCGGTGAACCAGCTCGAGCATGGGGTCTTGCCGTTGGGCCCGCAGGGCCTCGACCACGCCCAGCCGAATGCCGCTCCCCCCATGGACTGCCATGCCGGCTGGCTTGTCGACTACCAGCAGGCCGTCGGCCTCATAGACCACTGGCAGTCCGCCGGCCATGCGTTGGGCCAGCAACTGCTGGGAGGGATCCAACAGGCCCCCCGGGCCATCCGTGGCTGGTGCCGCCTGTCGAACCGGAGGCAGCCTGAGGCGCTGGCCCTCGGCCAAGCGGGTCTCGGGCTTGACCCGTCCCCCATCGACCCGGACCTCGCCGTTTCGAAGCATGCTGTAGATCCTGGACTTGGGGACCCCCTTGAGCTGCCCGAGTAGGAAGTTGTCCACACGTTGGCCATCATGGTCCGGGCCAATCTCGATGTGCTGGACCTGCAAAGGCTTGTTGGGGAGGCTCAAGACGGATTCCTAAAAAAATCCGACGCTTAGCGCCGGTTTAAAAACAATTTTCCACACATCCGAAGGAACTGTGGGCTATACTGGGCTCGTTCGTAAGAGAACCTGAGGTCCCTGACTTCCGGCCAACCTGCTGTCCAGCCAGTCTGAGCGCTCTGTTGCCGATGTGTCGGATTCCCCAGATTGTATGTGACCACGGAGCGCCCCTTGGCGTGGCCTGGCAAAAGTGAGACCCAAAGCAGAATTTATGAATCGCGTGGATGTTCCCGTGAAGAATCCCCCCAGTGGCCCCCAAACCGGCCGCTGTGATGCGTTGTTCACCCTTCCCTCCTTCATACCCAGCATCAGCCCCGACCCCAGTGGTCAGCGGCCTGCTGTCGCTCGCCTCTCACCAACGCCGCACCACCCCCAGACGCTCCCCGGCTGCTGTTAGTTCGCTAACGCAGCGCCGACAGACCTCGGGTCTCCTGCAGCGCCCCATGCGCGCAGCCCCAAAGCCTGTCATTTTTGGAGAAGTCTGAAATGAAACGTATGTTGTTTAACGCGACCCATGCAGAAGAACTGCGGGTTGCCATCGTCGACGGCCAGCGTCTGGTCGACCTCGACATCGAAACCGCCGGTCGTGAACAGCGCAAGAGCAACATTTACAAGGGTGTCGTCACCCGCGTAGAGCCCAGCCTAGAAGCCTGCTTCGTCAATTACGGCGAAGACCGCCACGGCTTTCTGCCCTTCAAAGAAATCGCCCGAGAGTATTTCCGCCCGGGCGTGGACTCTCGCGCCTCCATCAAAGAGGCCATCGCCGAAGGCACCGAGCTGCTGGTCCAAGTCGAAAAAGAGGAGCGTGGCAACAAGGGCGCAGCCCTGACCACCTACATCTCACTGGCTGGCCGCTACCTGGTCCTTATGCCCAACAATCCCAAGGGCGGCGGCGTGTCGCGTCGTATCGAGGGTGAGGACCGGCAAGAACTCAAAGAGGCCATGGACCAGCTCCAGATGCCATCCGGCATGAGCATCATTGCCCGCACGGCTGGCATTGGTCGCACACCCGACGAGCTCCAGTGGGACCTGAACTACCTGCTGCAACTCTGGAAGGCCATCGACGACGCTCGCAACCTGCAATCCGGCGCCTACCTGATTTTTCAGGAGTCCAGCCTGGTCATCCGCGCCATTCGTGACTACTTCCACCCGGACATCGGCGAGATCCTCATCGACACCGACGACATCTATGAACAGGCTCGCCAGTTCATGCTGCATGTCATGCCGGACATGGCCTCACGGGTCAAACGATATCGCGACGATGTGCCCCTGTTCTCGCGCTTTCAGATCGAGCATCAGATCGAAACCGCCTACTCACGCCAAGTGGCCCTACCCTCCGGCGGTGCCCTGGTCATCGACCACACCGAGGCCCTGGTGGCAGTCGACGTTAACTCGGCACGCGCCACCAAGGGCTCGGACATCGAAGAGACCGCCCTGCGCACCAACCTGGAGGCAGCCGACGAGGTCGGCCGCCAGCTTCGACTGCGCGACCTGGGTGGCCTGATTGTCATCGACTTCATCGACATGGAGTCGGCCAAGGCCCAGCGTGAGGTTGAGCAACGCCTGCGCGATGCCCTGCACCACGACCGGGCCCGCGTCCAAATGGGCAAGATTTCTCGCTTTGGCCTGATGGAGTTGTCTCGTCAGCGCCTGCGCCCCGCGCTCAACGAAGGCTCACACATGTCATGCCCTCGTTGCAACGGCACCGGTGTCATTCGCGATACCGATTCCAGCGCCCTGCACATTCTGCGCATCCTGCAAGAAGAGGCCATGAAAGAGGGCACAGCTGCCCTGCACGTTCAGGTGCCTGTCGAGGTCGCCAGCTTCCTGCTCAATGAGAAGCGGACCGACATTGCCAAGCTGGAAGCCCGACTCAAGATCACGATCGTGCTTATCCCCAACAAGCACCTGGAGACGCCCAACTACACGCTCGAGCGCCTGCGCCACGATGACCCCCGCCTGGAGGAGGCCAAGGCCAGTTACGCCATGGCCGATGGCCCGGCAGCGGATTCGCCCTACCTCAAGCAAAAAGAAGAGGTCGCCGCCAAGCCCCGACAAGAGGCTGTGGTCAAGGGCATCACGCCTTCCACCCCAGCACCTGTTGCCGTACCAAGACCAGCCCGTGGGCAGGTCCAGGCATCCAAGCCCTCTTTCCTGTCACGCCTCTTCTCGCTCTTCACGGGCAGCCCCAAGGCCGAAGACAAGCCAGCCGGCCGTTCGGGTGAGCGCCACACCACTGGTCGTCAAAACCAGCGTGGCGGCAGTGGCCGTGGTGGCGATCGCAGCGAAGGCCGCCAAGGCCGTGAACGTGGTCAGGATCGCAACCAGGATCGCGACCGCGGTGAGTCCGACCAGAACCGCCAAGGCCGTGGCAAGCGCGGCCGTGGCAACGGACGCGGCGAGAAGGTCGAGGGCCAAGACAACCGTCAGGATGCGGCCCAAGGCCAAACCGGACAGAGCGGACAGAGCGGTGGTCAGCGTGGCGGTCGTCGTGGGCCCAAGCCCACCGATCCATCCCTGGCCCCGGATGCCGAGCAGAATCTGAACGCGGCAGCCAACGCCGAGGCCGCAGGCCCAGTCGATGGCCAGCCTGGGGGCGAGACCGCCGAGGGCGAAGGCAACGGCCGTCGTCGTCGCCGCCGTCGCGGCAGCCGTGGACGTGGTCAGGGCGAAGAGGGTCAACAGACCAGCATGGATCTCGCCGCTGATGACTCAGCAGACGCAGCACCTGTGGTCTCCGCTGAGCCCATCGTGGTTCCTGCAGAAGCCATCGCTGTGACGCCCACCATGACGTCCACCATCGCGCCCGCCGTCACACCGACCGATGCCCCCGTGGCCCCGGTGGTCGCGGCACCAATGCCAGTGGTGGTTGAACCCGTTGCAGCGCCTGCTCCCACGCCCGTGGCCAGCGCACCTGCGCCCACGCCGGTGCCTGTCGCCGAGCCTGTCGATCCCGCCAAGCTCAACCAGGTCCTGGATGCGGCCGGTCTGCAATGGGTCCAGACGGACCCCACCAAGGCCCCCGTCGAGGCAGTCGCAGAACCTGCGCCCCAGTTGGGTCGTAAGCCCAAGCGCAGCCAGCAAACCGCTGAAGCAGAGCCCCTGGTCATGGTGGAAACCCGCTCGTCGGAGCAGCCCCCAGCAAGTTAACCTACGGGGTTATGACGGAGCGACAACGCATCATTCCGATACAGCCGGGTAAAGAGAGCCCTCTTCGCCCGGCTGTTTTTGATTCAAAAGCCGCCATCCCCACGGGCCGGGCTACCGACAGCCGTGGTCGCGGCCTGCGCGACCTGCGCATCTCCGTCATCGATCAGTGCAACCTGCGTTGTGGGTATTGCATGCCTCGCGAGGTCTTTAACCGCGACTATGTCTTCCTCTCTCGCCAGGAGCTGCTTAGTTTTGACGAGATCGAACGACTGGCCAGCAGCTTCGTGGCCTTGGGTGTGGAGAAAATTCGCATTACCGGTGGCGAGCCGCTGCTGCGCAAACAGCTCGAGGATCTGGTCCACCGACTGGCCAGGATGGTCACCATCGAGGGCAAGCCACTTGAACTGGCGCTCACCACCAACGGGCTGTTGCTCAAGGACAAGGCAGCCGCTCTCGCGCAGGCAGGCCTTCACCGAGTGACCGTCAGCCTAGACGCCCTAGACCCCGCCATCTTTCAAACCATGGGGGATACCCCCGAGGCCTCCCCGGAGCAGGTCCTGGAGGGTATTCAGGCCGCTCAGGCGGCCGGACTCAAGGTCAAGGCCAACATGGTGGTCCAGCGAGGCGTCAACGACTCGCAGATCCTGCCCATGGCCAGAGCATTCCGAGAGCTCGGCGCAACCCTTCGTTTTATCGAATTCATGGACGTGGGCAGTTCCAACGGCTGGAATCCAGACCAGGTGGTGGCCTCGACCGAGATCCTGCACACGTTGTCATCCGAGTTCGACCTGGAGCCCTATGGACGAGACATCCCCAGCGAGGTCTCCGAGCGCTGGCGCTACGCCGATGGTC
>JBEDMQ010000114.1:0-2931 GCA_041171045.1 Pseudomonadota bacterium | reverse complement strand
AAACACCACATCACCACGGCCCGCCAGACCAACCCAACGGCCGTGTCCAAGCTGGCCACGCTCGCCTCACGAAGATCTGGCTCCGAGGACTGATTACCCAAGACTTCATCCAGTCCATCACTGCCCTGCAGGGCATCTGGAACAGACAGGCGGACGCCCATGGCGCCAGCACCTGAAGCAATCAGCACCCGATCGGTGTCGTTGACATGCGCCGGCGAGGAGGCCGCCCGACTGCGCCACATGGAGACCGAGTCTTCAAAATTACCCACCACTGCGAAGATGCAGGCGGTCACTCGCACCGGACCCCAATCAATCCAACGATAGGCTAGCGACGAGACCTGGGCGAAGCGATCGCCCTCGGATGCGGATGAGTCCGAGACGGAGACGTCCCCTTCGAGCAGGACTCCAGCGGAGGATGGCACATCTTCACGATGAGACGCCCATCCCTTGAGCAATTGCACACTCAACCAATAGCCAAGCGCGCCAGCTGGTCCAGGCAGAATCACAAACCAGAAGATGACACCAAAAACATGTCTCTGCGCAGCAACCAAGGCAAGACGAATGGACTCACGGGCTACGGAAGAGGCATCGCCCTGCTCAGCTGCCGCACGGGCCACTGCATCGGCATGGGACTCCTCGACCCACTTGAGCAGAATCTGCCGGGCGGTCAACACATCATCGGCACGCAGAGCAGCCTGGATATCACTAAACCAATGGCTGAACTGCCGAAATCCCAAGGTCAGGTAAAGAACACCCACCATGAAAGCGAGTTCAAGGATTGGATGAACAAAGTGCAGAATCTTGGCGATCACCAATCCGCCCAAAGCCCCGCCTACAACAATGGTTCCCCATGCCATCCAAGCACTGGAGACGCTGTCCACCTCCATAGTCCGGACCTGACGAATCTTTTGGTCTAACCAAGTCTGAATGGGATTCGTCTGCCGAATAGGGCGAACCTGTTCAAGTAGCAAAGCGATCAACAGACTGATGAGTGTCATGGCATTTCCGGTTCAGGACACTGGGTCCAAGCTGCATATAGAAAGTGATACAAGTTTCTGATCATGGCCGCCGTCGCACCCCAGATAAAACGATGCTCATAAGGCATGGCAAAAAACTCGATCTGCTCAGATTCTAACGCGAGGCCCCGGCGCTGATGATTGGCGGGGTTCATGAGGAAGGCCAATGGCACCTCAAACACCTCGCTGACCTCTGTGGGGTCTGGCTCGAAACTGGCTTGACCATGTAACAAACCAATCACCGGTGTGACCTGAAAGCCCGTCACGGTCAGGTAGTCAGGCAGTCGACCGACTAGTGTCAGGCGGTCTGAGGCCAGACCGACCTCTTCTAGGGTCTCTCGGCAGGCCGTCTGCTCGGGCGTTTCTTGCCCCTCCGAGGCACCACCAGGCAGGCTGATCTGACCGGGGTGGTGTTTGAGGTGGGAGGGACGCTGCGTCAAGACCAGGCTAGGGCCAAGCCGACTGTCATCGTAACGAATAGCGAACAACACCGCTGCGGCCTTTGGGCTCAGCACGTGGGCCGTCCTCTCCCGGCGATCGGCCAATACCTCGGGCTGCCAGTTGGGAAACCCATGGCGACGGGCGAGCGAAAACCAGGCGGCCAGTCGCCGGTGGTCTAGCACTTCGGGGGGAATAAAAGGCCCCGGCACGAATGGCCGGGGCTCTGCTTGCTCGGGGTTGAACCGAGGCGCAGCCAGGGTTAGCCCTCTTGGCTGTCTTCGGCTGCTGCGGGCTCAGCTGCTTTGCTGCTGACGCCCATGTCGGCCAGTGCTGCCGCCTTGCGGGCGGGCAACTTCTCACGAATACGGGCCGATTTGCCTGAGCGCTCACGCAGGTAGTAGAGCTTGGCACGACGAACGTCACCGCGACGCTTGACTTCGATCTTGGCGATCAGGGGCGAGTAGACCTGGAAGGTACGCTCAACACCCTCACCGGCCGAAATCTTGCGGACGATAAACGAGGAATTCAGACCACGATTGCGCTTGGCAATCACGACGCCTTCGAAAAGCTGAACGCGCTTACGCTCACCTTCGACGACGTTCACGCTAACGACCACGGTGTCTCCGGGGCCAAACTCAGGAATGGTTTTGCCAAGACGGGCAATCTCTTCCTGCTCGATCTGCTGGATGATGTTCATGATTTCTCCGAAACCATCGTTGCTGGTACTGGGTTGGCGTTATGAAGAGCCCAGACATCCGGCAAGAGGATGGGTAACAAAATTACTTCTTGAGAAGGTCGGGCCGTTTGCTCTTGGTGAGCGCCAGGGCGACCTCTTTTCGCCAATCCGCTATTTTGCCATGGTGGCCAGATAAAAGCACGGGCGGGACGGCCTGCCCCTCAAAGACCTCAGGACGCGTGTAATGGGGGTGATCTAGCAAGTTGGCCATAAAGGAGTCCTGCTGTGACGAGGCATCATCGCCCAAGACCCCCGGAATCCTGCGAGTAAACGCATCTAAGAGGGCAATTGCCGGAATTTCGCCACCAGATAGAACAAAATCACCCAAACTGATCTCAACTTGCACGTATCTGTCGATAAAACGCTGGTCTATTCCCTCGTACCGTCCACAGACCAGGGTGAACTGTCCGGTTTGGCCCTGATGGGTCTGCTCCAAACAGTCCTCGACCAGAGACTGAGTCAACGGCCGCCCAGCCGGGGAGAAGAGAACTGTTGGGCCTTTTTGAATGTTTTTTAACAGAAGATCAGAGCTGATAGCAGCCATACAGTCTGCCAATGGCTGCGCCAGCATGACCATGCCAGGGCCACCACCGTAGGGACGATCGTCCACGGTCTGATGAACATCGCTGGTGAATTGACGCGGATTCCAAAACACCAAATCCAGCACACCCCGCGATACCGCACGGCCACAAACCCCAGTGGTGCGCCAAGGCTCAAAGAAGTCCGGGAACAGCGTGA
>JBEDMQ010000113.1:0-3530 GCA_041171045.1 Pseudomonadota bacterium | reverse complement strand
CCGAGCCCAGGTCGGGGGCATTAATTCCTTCGGCCAAGTCTCCGTCGTTGGTATCGCCACGTCGCGCGGTGACCATCGAAGACCCCGCCTGCGTGAACAAGACCTTCCCCACTTACTTTGAAGAGTTTGCGGCCGTCTGTGCCCAGGCGGTGCCCGTCATTGCCATCGATGGCCCCACGGCTTCGGGCAAAGGCACGGTGGCCGGTCGAGTCGCCAAGGCCCTGGGCTATGCCTACTTGGACAGCGGTGCGCTCTACCGGTTGGTGGCCCTGCAGAGCCTGGATCAATCGGTCGCAGTCGATGATGCCAAGTCACTCAGCGCCATGGCTCTGGACATGCAGCTGCGGTTCGAGGGCGAGCAGATCTGGCTCAACGGTCGGGACGTCAGTCAGGCCATCCGAGCCGAGGCCGTTGGCAATCGAGCCTCTCAGATCGCCACCCAACCCATGCTTCGTCAGGCCCTGTTGCGTCGCCAACGCGACTTTGCCCGGCTGCCCGGCCTGGTGGCTGATGGTCGGGACATGGGCTCGGTGGTCTTCCCCAAGGCCGGCCTCAAGGTTTTTTTGACGGCTTCGGCCGAGATTCGGGCCCAGCGACGCGTGCTGCAGTTGCAGGCTCGGGGAGAGTCAGCCGACCTTGGCGCCATCACGGCGGATCTGCAGGCCCGCGATGCTCGGGACGCCGCCCGACCCGTGGCGCCCCTAAAGTTCGTTCCAAATCAAGGGGTTCACTACCTGGATACCTCTGACCTGACCATTGAGCAGGCCGTGGCGCAGGTCCTGGCCTGGTCAGCTGCCCAGACATAGAGCGACCGCCGCGACCACAGTCGCCGTCAAGCCGCTTGTTGTCGTTTAACTGTTTGATCTCGTTGGTCTTTTGGAATAGACTGGCGGGCTAGCCGGTTTTCGGGCTGGGCCTTGCTCAGTCTGAAAACCATTTGTCGGCAAAGGACGAACCCGGTCAAACCGGTTTGTCTGGCGCCATCACTCCACTGCCGGGTGTGCCGGTGGTGTGTTTTTGGAAACCTAACCTAATGTCCGTTCAATCCACTCAACAGGCTGCTCCCGCACCTGATTCGTTTGCCGCGCTGTTTGCGGAATCCATTGCCCGTCAAGAAATGCGTGCTGGTGAAGTCATCACCGCCGAAGTTCTGCGTATTGACCAAAACCATGTGGTCGTCAATGCGGGGCTGAAGTCTGAAAGTTTTATTCCTGTCGAAGAATTCCACAACGACCAGGGCGAGCTCGACGTCAAAGAAGGCGACTTTGTATCGGTTGCCATTGAGTCGCTCGAAGATGGTCGTGGTGAAACCCGTCTGTCGCGTGACCGCGCCAAGCGTCTGGCCTCCTGGGTAAGCCTGGAGCAGGCCCTGGAGTCTGGCGAGCTCGTGACCGGTGCCGTGACTGGCAAAGTCAAGGGTGGCCTGACCGTTATGGTCAATGGCATCCGCGCCTTCCTGCCCGGTTCGCTGGTCGACACGCGTCCCATCAAGGACACCTCCCACATCGAGGGCAAGACCCTTGAGTTCAAGGTGATCAAGCTGGATCGCAAGCGCAACAACGTCGTGCTGTCCCGCCGTGCAGTCGTCGAGACCAGCATGGGCGAAGAGCGCACCAAGCTGCTCGAGAACCTGAAAGAAGGCTCCACCGTGACCGGCGTGGTCAAGAACATCACCGACTACGGTGCGTTCGTTGATCTGGGCGGTATCGATGGCCTGCTGCACATCACTGACATGGCCTGGCGCCGTGTCCGTCACCCCTCTGAGGTGCTGACGGTTGGTCAGGAAGTCACGGCCAAGGTGCTGCGCTTTGACCAAGAGAAAAACCGTGTCTCGCTGGGTATCAAACAGCTGGGCGATGACCCATGGGATGGCATTGCTCGCCGTTACCCGCAGGGCACCCGTCTGTTCGGCAAGGTCACCAACATCACCGACTACGGTGCATTTGTTGAGATCGAACCCGGTATCGAAGGTCTAGTGCACGTCTCTGAGATGGACTGGACCAACAAGAACGTCAATCCCGCCAAGGTGGTTCAGGTCGGTGACGAGACCGAAGTCATGGTTCTCGAGATCGATGGCGACCGTCGTCGTATCTCCCTGGGCATGAAGCAGTGCCGTGCCAACCCATGGCAAGAGTTCGCTGGCAGCATGAACAAGGGTGACAAGGTCTCCGGTCAGATCAAGTCGATCACCGACTTCGGTGTCTTTGTTGGCCTGCCCGGCAACATCGATGGCCTGGTTCACCTGTCCGACCTCTCCTGGAGCGAGGCTGGCGAAGAGGCCGTTCGCAACTTCAAGAAGGGTGATGAGGTCGAGGCTGTTGTGCTGGCCATCGACGTGGAGCGTGAGCGCATCTCCCTGGGCATCAAGCAGCTCTCCGGTGACCCTGTTGCTGGCTACACCAGCCAGTTTGAAAAGGGTGCCGTGGTCACGGGTACGGTCAAGTCGGTGGATGCCAAAGGCGCCATCATTGCCCTGTCCGATGACGTCGAAGGCTACCTGCGTGCCTCTGACATCTCTCGCGATCGCGTGGAAGACGCCCGTACCCACCTGAAGGAAGGTGACACAGTTGAGGCCATGATCGTCAACGTGGATCGCAAGACCCGCGGCATCAACCTGTCGATCAAGGCCAAGGACAACGCTGATACGGCTGATGTGATGCAGAAGATGGCCGCTGAGAGTGCAGGCACATCGGGCACCACCAACCTCGGTGCGTTGCTCAAGGCCAAGCTCGAAGGCGACAAGCAGTAAACCCGTCGAATCGCTCGGTCATGACCAAGTCTGAACTCATTCTTCGTCTGACCGAGCGGCTCAACAATCCCATGCTGGGCCTCAATGCCCAGTTGGTTCAGAAGGACTGCGAAGTCTCGGTCAAGCTGCTGCTTGATGCGATGACCGATGCGCTGATCGCCGGTCACCGCATTGAAATTCGCGGCTTCGGTACCTTTTCAATCAGTGAGCGACCCCCACGCGTGGGTCGTAACCCCAAGTCTGGCGAAGAAGTCTCGGTGCCAGCCAAACGGGTTCCCCATTTCAAGCCTGGTAAAGAGTTGCGCTACCGGGTCAACAAATCCTCCTCCTAGGCTTAACGCCCCCATCGGCCGTTGATTCCCATCGACCCACTCTGGCTCCTGGTGCTGCCCCTGCTGTTTGCCATGGGCTGGTTTGCCGCGAAGCTCGAGCTGCGTCAGGGACAGGCCCGGCAGAGGACTGACTTCGATGAACTGGCTGCTGGCGTAGAGGCACTCCTCGAGGACAACAGCCAGGAGGCCATGAAACGCCTGCTGGCGGCCATTCGTCAGAACCCAGAGGCGTTGGGATTGCAAAAAGCGCTGGGCCGTTACTACCGCCAGAAGGGCCTTCCGGATCGGGCCATTGAGGTGCATCTGGCCCTGCTGGGCCGCACCCAACTGAGCGACAGTCTGCGAGAGCAGCTGGTCTTGGAGTTGGCCCATGACTACATGGCAGCAGGCATTTTTGATCGTGCAGAACAGTCTTTGGATTTGCTGCGAACGGGCACTCTGGCGCAGCA
>JBEDMQ010000112.1:0-5074 GCA_041171045.1 Pseudomonadota bacterium | reverse complement strand
CGGGATGGGCAGCAGTGGTTTAACAGCGTCATCGCACTCAGCCCATCGGGACAGACCGAGCTCTCTCAGCCCCCCCAGCCATCGGGCCGCTACGACAAGTACCACCTGGTGCCCTTTGGTGAGTTCATTCCCTGGGGCTTTCGCTGGTTTGTTGACCTGATGCAGATGCCCCTGGGGGACTTCACCTCCGGTGCCCGCGTTCAAAAGCCGATCCCGGTGGCCGATCAACTCATCGGCATCAACATCTGTTTTGAGGACCTGTTTGGCGAAGAGATCATTCGTGCGCTGTCGCCCAAGCAGGTGGCGGCAGCCCAGCCGACCATCTTGCTCAACGTCAGCAACCTGGCCTGGTTCGGCAACACCATCGCCCTGCGCCAACACCTGGACATTGCCCGCATGCGCTCGCTGGAGACCGGCCGACCCACCATCCGATCCACCAATACTGGCATGACTGCCTACATTGATCACAAGGGGCGAGTCCTGGCCGCTAGCCCTGCCATGCAGCAGGACATCCTGCTGGCCAAGGTGCAGGGCATGGTCGGCAGCACACCTTACGCGGCCTGGGCCAACCTTCCGACCCTACTGCTAGCACTGATGAGTCTCGGGCTGGGTCTCTGGGCCTTGAACCGACAGCCCAAGCAGGTCTGACATCCCAGCTAAAATGCGGGGATGAAGACCTTTCAAGACGTCATCCTGACCCTGCAGACCTACTGGGCCCAGCAGGGCTGCGCCATGCTCCAGCCCATCGACCTAGAAGTCGGTGCGGGCACCAGCCACACCGCCACCTTTCTGCGGGCCCTGGGGCCTGAGCCCTGGCGGGCCGCCTATGTGCAGCCGTCTCGCAGACCCAAGGATGGTCGCTACGGTGAGAACCCAAACCGACTGCAGCACTACTACCAGTATCAGGTGGTGCTCAAGCCCGCCCCCGAAAACATTCTGGAGCTCTACCTGGGCTCTCTGCAGGCCTTGGGCATCGACACCCAGACCCATGACATTCGCTTTGTCGAAGATGACTGGGAGAACCCAACGCTGGGCGCCTGGGGGCTGGGCTGGGAGGTCTGGTTAAACGGCATGGAGGTCACCCAGTTCACCTACTTCCAGCAGGTGGGTGGCCTGGACTGCAGTCCCATCACGGGCGAGATCACCTACGGACTGGAGCGACTGGCCATGTACCTGCAGGGCGTGGAAAACGTCTATGACCTGACCTGGACCGAGTGGCAGGAAAAAGGCGTGACCAAGCGCATCAGCTATGGCGACGTCTACCATCAGAACGAGGTAGAACAGTCCACCTTCAACTTCGAGGCGAGCAATGTCGAGGTCTTGCTCAAGCGATTTGGCGAGCATGAGCACGACGCCCAGGCCCTGCTCGAGAGGACACTGCCTCTGCCAGCCTACGAACAGATCCTCAAGGCCGCCCATACTTTCAACCTGCTCGATGCGCGCGGGGCCATCTCGGTGACCGAACGAGCCCAGTACATCGCCCGCATCCGAAACCTGTCCCGTCAGGTGGCGCAGGCCTATTACGACTCCCGTGAACGCCTGGGCTTTCCCATGTGTGACACCCCCAGACAACAGGCGGCCTAAGTCTCTCCATGTCCACTCAACTGAACACCCTGCTCATCGAGCTCTTTACCGAAGAGCTGCCCCCCAAGGCCCTCAAGACCCTGGGTGAGTCCTTTGCCCAATCCATGGCCCAGAGCCTGCTCAAGGCTGGCCTGATCAGCACGGCTGACGCTGCCGCTGTGCAGGCCTACGCCAGCCCTCGTCGGCTTGCAGTCAGCCTGTCAAATGTGGCCGCCCGCGCTCACGACCAGCAGAAAAAAGAAAAACTCATCCCAGTGTCGATTGGCCTGGATGCTCAGGGCCAGCCCCTGCCACCTCTGGTGAAAAAACTCCAAGGCCTGGGCCTGGATGCCCAGCAGGTCCTCGGCCAACTCACCCGGGAGAACGACGGCAAGCAGGATGTGCTCTTTGTTGAGCTCAGCGTCAAAGGAGCCGAGCTCCAACAGGCGGCCCAAGAGGCCCTGGAGACCGCGGTCGCCAAGCTGCCCATTCCCAAGGTCATGCGCTACAGCCATGTGAACGCCCAAGGTCAGGCGCAAGAGGTCAAGTTTGTGCGGCCAGCCCATCGACTGGTGGCACTCTACGGCGACCAGGTACTGCCACTGCAGGTACTGGGCCTGAGTGCCGATCGCTTCACACTGGGGCATCGGTTTCACACGCAGGGACCGATTCAGATCGACCATGCCAACGATTACGCCAAGACCATGCGTGAGAAGGGCTTTGTCTTGGCCAGTTTTGCTGACCGCCAGGCCAGCATTCGCCAAGGCCTGGAACAGGCTGCTGGTGCAGACCAAGTGGTCATGCCGCAGGCCTTGCTAGACGAGGTCACCAGCCTGGTCGAATGGCCTGTGGTCTTGCAAGGCGGATTCGATGAGGCCTTTCTGGCCGTGCCCCAGGAGTGCCTGATTCTGACCATGCAACAAAACCAGAAGTACTTTGCCCTCACCGATACCCAGGGCCGACTGCGCAATCGTTTTCTGGTGGTGGCCAACCTGGCCTCCAAAGACCCCAGCATGGTGGTCTCTGGCAACGAGCGAGTGCTACGGGCTCGTCTGTCAGACGCCAAGTTCTTTTTCGACCAAGACCGCAAGAGGCCGCTCATCGATCGGCTCTCGGCTCTTGAACCCGTGATCTATCACAACAAGATCGGCTCCCAACGGCAGCGCCTGGCACGCCTGGAGCAATTGTCCAAGACCTGGGCCTCAGCAGTGGGCTGCGAGCCCACCCTGGCTGGTCGTGCAGCCCTGCTGGCCAAGGCCGACCTGGTCACCGACATGGTCGGTGAGTTCCCCGAGTTGCAAGGAGTCATTGGTCAGTACTACGCCCAGCATGATCGTGAACCAGCCGAGGTGGCGCAGGCCGTTGCCGACCACTACCGGCCTCGTTTTGCGGGTGATGACCTGCCAGTCCATTCGGTTGGCCTGGCGGTCGCCCTGGCCGACAAGCTCGAGACCATTGTGGGCATCTGGGGCATTGGCCTGGTGCCCACTGGCGACAAGGACCCCTTTGCCCTGCGTCGTGCAGCCCTTGGGGTCGTCCGGATCCTCATCGAGAAAAACCTAGACCTGCCACTCGATCAACTGCTGACCGACACACAGGCCCAATTTGCCCAAGTGGCTGCAGTCGAAGACCATCGGGCCGACATCCTGGCCTTCATCCAGGATCGTGCCCGGGCCTATCTGCGCGACCAGGGTTTTGAGACTGCCGCCATCGAGGCCGTTTTGGCCGAATGTCCCAGCCGCCTCAACCAGGTGCCCGCTCGCCTCAAGGCCCTGACACAGTTCATGGCCACGGCAGAGGCCCAGGCCCTGTGTGCGGCCAACAAACGCATTGGCAACATTCTAAAAAAGTCGACCGAGACCGCATCGACCCAAGGCTTCGATCAGGCCCTGCTCTCGGAACCCGCTGAGCAAGCCCTGGCCCAGGCGCTCTTGCAGGTGGGTCCCCAGGCGCAGACCCTCAGCGCCAAGGGTGACTATGCCAATGCCATGTCAGGGCTCTCGGTGCTCAAAGAACCAGTCGATCAGTTCTTCGATCAGGTGATGGTCAATGCCGACGATCCCGCCATTCGGGCCAATCGTCTGGCGCTGCTCAAGAGCCTGCACCAGGCCATGAATCAGGTGGCCGATCTCTCTCGGCTGGCAGCATGACCCTGTCTGAGCGACCCATTGTGGTGCTCGATCGCGATGGCGTGATCAATCACGACTCCGATCACTACATCAAGTCACTCGATGAATTTGTCCCGATTGCCGGCAGCCTGGAGGCCATGGGGCGACTCAGCCACGAGGGCTGGCGAATCTTTGTGGCGACCAATCAATCAGGCCTCGCTCGAGGTCTGTTTGACCTGCAGACCCTGCATGCCATGCACAACAAACTCCAAGACCTGCTGGAGGAAATGGGCGGCACCATCGAGGCGGTCTTTTTCTGCCCACATGGTCCCGAAAACGGTTGCCTGTGTCGCAAGCCTGCACCAGGCCTGCTGCACGACATCGCCCATCGGGTTGGTGGGCAGCTCACCAATGTTCCGGTCATTGGAGACTCGCACCGAGACCTGGTGGCAGCGATCAGTGTTGGAGCCCGGCCTATTCTGGTGAAGACCGGCAAGGGAGAGAAGACCCTGCGGGCCCATCAGTCCGGCGAAAAGCGTCTTCCCTCTCACCCGGCGGGAATTCCAGTCTTTGCAGACCTGTCGCATGCAGCCATGGGACTGCTCGACAACGCCCCACCCCTGCTCACGGTCTAACGGGAACCTTCGCAGACCATGCTGCCCCTGATTCGCTCGCTGATCTTTGTGGCGTTTCAGGCAGTCAGCGTCAGCATCTGGGGCACGCTGTTTGTCCTCGTTGCATCATTTCTCTCGCCCAGCAATCGGTATCGCTTTGCCATGCGCTGGCCGGCGATGAGCAGCTGGGCAGCCAAGGCCATCCTGGGCATTCGGGTTCGCATTCGGGGAGAGGACAACCTGGCCAAGGCCTGTGCCCAGCCCGTCATCGTCTGCGCCAAACACCAGTCGGCCTGGGAGACCCTGTTTCTGCCCAGCTACCTGCCCCGACAACTCTGCTTTGTCTTCAAACGAGAGTTGTTGCGCATCCCGTTTTTTGGCTGGGGCATTGGCCTGCTGCCCATGATCCACGTCGATCGCAGCGATGGTCGCAGGGCCTATGCCCAGATTGCCCGGCAGGCCCGGCAGCGACAGCTGGAAGACCGCTGGATCACCTTCTTTCCTGAGGGCACCCGCACCCGACCGGGTCAAAGGGTGAAGTACAAATCCGGTGCCGCGCGACTGGCCATTGAATTGGGCAGCCCCATCCTGCCACTGGCCCACAATGCCGGCCTGCTATGGCCCCGCAAGGCCTGGATCAAAAAATCGGGCACCATAGACCTGGTGATTGGTGAGTTGATCTGGCCCAAGCCAGACGAGACTCCCGATCAACTCATGCGGCGCGTCGAAGACTTCATCGAGGAGACTGTGCGTGGGATTTCTTGATCAGCTGTCCTTCCTGCTGCCGGG
>JBEDMQ010000111.1:0-2649 GCA_041171045.1 Pseudomonadota bacterium | reverse complement strand
GCTGCTCGGATTGAGATGTCCATCCACCATGAGCTGCACGGCCTGCTCGCCATCCAGCTGCGCCATCAGACCCTGCACGGCCCGCTGCATGGCCAGAAAGGTCGCCTGCAGAATGTTCAGGCCATCGATCTCCTCCACGCTGGCCCAGCCCAGGCTCACACCGATGGCGTGGTCCTGAATCTGTTGGGCCAGGATCTCTCGCCGCCTGGCCGAGAGCTGTTTGGAATCCTTGAGGACCAGTGGTGGTTCCGGCCGCCAGTCTCCCAGTGCCACAGCGCAGGCCGTCACCGGACCAGCCAATGGACCACGACCGACCTCGTCAATGCCCACCCGGATCACAGCAAGTCCCCCAGGGCCTGGGCCACTCGACCGGCGCAGCCTTGGGCCAGTTGCTCATGCAACTGCGCAAAAGCCTCCCGCATCTCATGCTGGCGCCGCTGGTCTTCAGCAAGTGACCGAAGGGCTCCGATCAGCGGCGCAGGCTCGCAATCCTGTTGAATGAACTCTGGCACTAGATCTCGCTCTAGCAAGAGATTGGGCAGCCCAATGCGCTGGACCAGGGCCTTTCGCTTCATCAGCCAGTAGGTCAGCCTGGGCACGCGATAGGCGATGATCATCGGCAGGCCGTGAAGGGCTGCCTCCAGGGTGGCGGTCCCGCTGGCCAAGAGTCCCAGGTCTGCTGCCTGCATGGCCTGGTAAGAGGCCGATAGATCGCCAGACTGCGCCGGTTCGATCAGTCGTACGCCGGCCAACTCAGCCTCACGCCAATTGGGCAGTGAGCGAATCTGGTGGGCAATGGCCTCAGAGGCGGCCGGTATGAGCGCCTGATGACTCGCATTCATATGAATGGCCACCGACAAAAAACGCTCGCCCAGGGCCACGATTTCCGAGGATCGAGACCCAGGTAAGACGGCCAAGACAGGCTTGCTGGGCGCGAGGCCCAGACGTGCTCGCGCTTGGGCTCGGTCGATGACTTTTGGAATCCGATCGGCCAGGGGGTGGCCGACAAAGACGGCCTGTGTCCTGGTCTTGGCATAGAGCGCTGGCTCGTGCGGAAACAGACAGAGCATGGTGTCGACGGCCTGCTCAATGGCCGGCAGGCGATCGGCCCGCCAGGCCCAGATGCTGGGGCTCACCAGGTGGGCCGTGCGCAGGCCTCGTCGATGCAACTCGGCAGCCAGACCCAGGTTGAAGTCCGGTGCGTCGACACCCAAAAACAGATTCAAGTCAGAGGCGGCGAAGCGTTCAACCAACTGCCGA
Source organism: Pseudomonadota bacterium (assembly GCA_041171045.1). Taxonomy (GTDB): domain Bacteria; phylum Pseudomonadota; class Gammaproteobacteria; order Burkholderiales; family Burkholderiaceae_A; genus Hahnella. Next base: position 1,389 of record JBEDMQ010000111.1, on the reverse strand, counting down.
CGCAGCCTGAGGAGACCAGGCAGATGCGCCAGCACCTCGACATAACCTCGGACTGCCAATCGGTCGCAGGACTCCCAACAGTCCATGCCAATGGCCTGAAGGGCACGGCCCCCAACGCCCATCAAGGCCAGCGGCTGGTCTTGGCCCAACTGCGACAGGGCCTGGGCGGCGATCAAGTCGCCAGAGGCTTCACCCGCGACCAGACCAATCCGATTCATGGGGCCAGTCGGCTATCGAACGATGCCGCGACCCGGTGCAGCCAGGAAGGTCTTGAGGGGGTTCAAGGCCGCGACCACCGAGGACTGACCAGCGGCCTGAGCAGACTGAAGATCAGACTCGAGCTGGGCCAGGGCCTCTGCCAGGGTGTGGCCTGTCTTGTAGACCGTCTTGTAGGCTCGGCGAAGGGCCAATAGCGCCGGCTCATCAAACCCACGGCGCTTGAGCCCCTCGGTGTTGATGCCATGCGCACCGGCCGGATTGCCAGTGGCCATGACATAAGGAGGCAGGTCTTGCAGCAGGGTGGTCCCTGCACCGGTCATGGCATGCGCACCAATGCGCACAAACTGATGAACACCCGTCAGGCCGCCCAGAATGGCCCAATCCCCCACCTGGACATGACCGGCCAGCTGGGTCGCATTGGCCATGATGGTGTTGGAGCCCACGTCACAGTCATGGGCAATGTGGACATAGGCCATGACCCAGTTGCGATCACCAATGGTGGTCACACCCCGGTCCTGGGCAGTGCCCAGGTTCACGGTGCAACACTCCCGAAAGGTGTTCTCGGAGCCGATGCGCAGTTCGGTGGGTTCACCGGCGTACTTCTTGTCCTGCGGCACGTTGCCGATCACGCAGTGGGAATGAATAGTGTTGTTGGCCCCCATGGTGGTGCGCCCAATCACCTGGGCGTAGGCCATGACCTGGCAGCCGTCTCCCAACTGCACCTCAGGACCAATGATGGCAAAGGGGCCAACCTGAACGTTCTTGCCGAGCTGGGCCTTGGAGTCCACCAGGGCCGTTGGATGGATCTGATTCACGGGAACTCGATTCCTAGCTGGCCACGGGTGCTTTGGGCACTTCACGCAGGGCGCACATCAAGTCGGCCTCGGCCGCCAGTTGACCATCCACCATGGCCTTGCCCTTGTACTTCCAGATGCCGCGAGCGTGACGCTCGATGAAGACCTCGAGCATGACCACATCACCAGGCACCACCGGGCGTTTAAAGCGCGCATTGTCGATACCAGCAAAGAAATAGACCTGCTCATCGCTGGCCTGGCTGTCAATGGTCTTAAAGGAGAGAATGCCGGCCGCCTGGGCCAGGGCCTCAATGATCAGCACGCCAGGCATCACCTTGTAGTTCGGGAAGTGGCCGTTGAAGAACTCCTCGTTGGC
>JBEDMQ010000110.1:0-5257 GCA_041171045.1 Pseudomonadota bacterium | reverse complement strand
ATCATGGACATGGTGGCCGAACGGGCGCGACGCAGGTCCTCGTGGTAGACATCGGTCAGCACCTGGTCATTGGTGTAGGCATGAATGGTGGTCATCAGGCCAGACTCAATGCCAATGGCCTCATGCAGCACCTTGGCCACGGGGGCCAGACAGTTGGTCGTACAAGAAGCGTTGGAGATGACCGTGTCGCTGGCCTTCAGAACGCCTTGGTTCACGCCAAAGACGACCGTGGCGTCGACATCCTTGCCGCCAGGCGCTGAGATCACGACTTTCTTAGCACCGCCAGCCAGGTGGGCAGACGCCTTTTCTTTGGTCGTGAAAAAGCCGGTGCACTCCAGCACCACGTCTACGCCCAGCTCACCCCAAGGCAGCTCAGCAGGATTGCGGTTGGCCAGCACGCGGATACGGTCACCATTGACCACCATGTAATCGCCGTCGACCGAGACCGTGCCAGGAAACTTGCCGTGGGCTGTGTCGTACTGGGTCAGGTGGGCATTGGTCTCTGGTTTGCCCAAGTCATTGATCGCAACGATCTGGATGTCGTGTTTCTTACCACCTTCATAGTGGGCCCGCAGAACGTTCCGGCCGATGCGGCCGTAACCATTGATCGCAACTTTGATGGTCATTGGAAATTCTCCTGTCTAAAAATAAAAATTAGGCGCGAAGTCCCATGGCCAGACGGGCAGTCTTGGCCAGGGCCTCAGCGGTTAATCCGAAGTGGGCATAGAGTGCTCCAGCAGGGGCAGACTCACCAAATTTATCCAGACCCAGCACCGCCGCGGGCTGATACTTCCACCAGAGGTCGGTAACCCCAGCCTCAATGGCCACTCGGGGAATGTCAGAGGGCAAGACCGACTCTTTGAAGGCCGCTGACTGCTGATCAAAGACGGTGGTCGAGGGGATGGACACCACCCGAACGGCAATCTTCTGGGCCCTCAGTTGCTCAGCCGCCTGGATGGCCAGCATGACTTCAGATCCGGTGGCCATGAGCACCACCGATGGCTTGGCGTCCGACGACAGCACATAGCCGCCCTTGGCAATGTCTTTGGCGGTTTTGACGTCCTTTACCTGAGGGGGCAGACCTTGCCGTGAGAGCAGCAAGGCGGTGGGGCCGTTGCGACGCTCCAAGGCGCTCTGCCAGGCCACAGCAGTCTCGACAGCATCGGCAGGACGCCAGACGTGAAGATTGGGAATCAGGCGCAGCGAAGAGGGATGCTCAACGGGCTGGTGAGTCGGTCCGTCCTCGCCCAGACCAATCGAGTCATGGGTAAAGACATGGATGACCTGCTTGCGCATGAGGGCTGCCATGCGAATCGCATTGCGGCTGTAATCCGAGAAGGTCAGGAAGGTGCCGCAATAGGGAATAAAGCCACCATGCAGCGCGATGCCATTGCAAATGGCGGCCATACCAAATTCGCGCACGCCGTAGCTGATGTGCTGACCGGCCGTCATCTGACCCTTGGCATCGACCTTGAGGCTGGTGACACCCTTCCAGTTGGTGAGGTTGGAGCCAGTCAGATCCGCCGAGCCACCGAGCAGTCCAGGCAGTCGGGGGCCAATGTCATCGAGCACCATCTGCGAGGCCTTGCGACTGGCCACATTAGGGGCGTCTTTGCAGAGCTGGGCGATCAAGGCCTGGGTCTTCTCAGTAAAGTCACGGGGCAGGTCGCCACGCATGCGTCGCTGAAAGGCCACGGCGAGGTTGGGGTGGGCAGCGGAATAGTCTGCGAAGCGCTTGTCCCAGGCCTGTTGACGGTTACGACCCGAGGACTTGGCATCCCAGGCGTTGTAGACCGGCGTGGGAATCTCAAAAGGCCCGTGGTTCCAGCCGATGGCCTGTCGGGTCAGAGTGATTTCTTCGGCGCCCAAGGCCTCACCGTGGGCCTTGGCCGTGCCCACTCGGTTGGGGGATCCCTGGCCAATGTTGGTCTTGCAGATGATCATGGTGGGGGCCAATCGGCCAGACGGCGCAGCCCCAGCCTGTTTGGCCCAGGACTTGGCCTTGGCCAGCGCCGCAGAGACGGCCGCCACATCATGGCCATCGATGGGTCCGATCACATTCCAGCCGTAGGCCTCGAATCGCTTCTTGGTGTCATCGCGAAACCAGCCGTCCACCTGTCCATCGATCGAGATGCCATTGTCGTCGTACAGGGCAATGAGTTTGGATAGGCCCCAGACACCGGCCAAGGCGCAGGCCTCATGGCTGATGCCCTCCATCAGGCAACCATCGCCCAAGAAAACATAAGTGTTGTGGTCAACGACCTCATGACCGGGTTGGTTGAATTCCGCAGCCAACAGGCGCTCGGCCAGGGCCAGACCCACCGCATTGGTGATGCCCTGACCCAACGGCCCCGTGGTGGTTTCAACACCTGGGGTGACGTCGACCTCTGGGTGCCCAGGGGTCTTGGAATGCAACTGCCGGAAGTTCTTGAGTTCTTCCATGGGCAGGTCATAGCCCGTCAGATGAAGCAGGGCATACAACAGCATGGAGCCGTGGCCGTTGCTCACCACGAAACGGTCACGGTTGGCCCACTTGGGATCGGTGGGGTTGTGGCTCAAATGATCACGCCACAGGGCTACAGCCATCTCAGCCATGCCCATGGGCATGCCGGGGTGTCCTGAATTGGCCTTCTGCACCGCATCCATGGCCAGGGCGCGGATCGCGTTGGCCATGTCTTTTTCAATAGGGGACTGGTACTTGGGCGCGGCGGCTTTCATGGCCGGCGCTGAGGTGTCGTGGCTACTCAAAACGGGCTCCCTGGCGTGAACTGTTGTCAGCTGCCGAACCACCCGCTCTGGCGGCGAATGTGCCCAGCAAGACCCCCCATTCTACCGACTTATACCTATAGATACCTTGAAGTTTCTTACCGGATTTCTTTCGAAATCCTGAATCATCCGGTCTATGATGTCCGCCATGCTGCCGCGCATTTTTCAGCCAAACCTGGGCCCAGGGCCAAACCAGCTATCCGAAGAGACCTCCCACCACCTGGTTCGGGTTCTGCGGGCGGCAACGGGGGATTCGGTGGTGCTCTTCAATGGACAGGGTCAGGAGGCCCGGGCCATTCTGAGTGAGGCCCACCCCAAGCAGAGCATCTGTCAGGCCCAGGCACTCGAATCGGTCAATCGAGAATCCCCGGCACGGGTGACGGTTATCCAGGCCTTGTGCTTGGGCGACAAGATGGACTGGGTGGTTCAAAAGGCCTGCGAATTGGGCGCCAGCCAATTACTACCCGTGCGAACCAGCAGATCTCAGCTCAAACTGGAGGCCGATCGGGCCAGCAAGCGACAGGCCCACTGGCAACGCATTGCGGACTCGGCAGCCGCCCAGTGTGGCCGGAATCAAGTGATGACCGTCATGCCTATTACCAGCTTCGAGGCTGCTGTATCGCAGGCCAACACCACCGCTTGGCTCCTGGACCCATTTGCAGACCAGAGTCTGTCGACCGCCCCCATGACACAGGACATGACCGTGGCCATCGGCCCGGAGGCGGGGTGGACTGACGAGGAAGAGGCCCTGGCCAGACAGGCTGGCTTTCAGGGCGTGCGCTGCGGCCCCAGAATTCTGCGCACCGAGACGGCTGCAGCAGTCGTGCTGACTGCCATCGCCGTCCGGCTGGGAGAGTTTTAGGCCTGGACCGACTTGGTGTTGGCGTCGATAACAGTCAGAGCCGTCATATTCACCAGGCGACGGACAGTCGCCGACGGCGTCACGATGTGCACCGGTGCTGCGCAACCCAACAAAATGGGCCCAACCGCCACGTTGTTACCGGCGGCCGTTTTCAGCAGGTTGTAGGCGATGTTGGCAGACTCTAAGCTGGGCATGACCAGCAGGTTGGCCTCACCAACGAGAGTGGAGTCCGGCAGGATCTGGGCTCGCATGGCAGGGTCCAGTGCCACGTCACCATGCATCTCACCATCAACATTGAGCTCCGGTGCCCGCTCTCGAATAAGGGCAAGCGCCTCACGCATCTTTTGAGCAGAGCAAGACTGGGAACTCCCAAAGTTACTGTGCGAGATGAGGGCCGCTCTGGGCTCGATGCCAAGCTTTCGAATCTCTGCTGCCGCTGCGATCGTAATCTCGGCGATCTGCTCAGCGCTTGGGTTTTCGTTGACATGGGTATCGACGATCGCCAGGGTGCGCTTGGGCAGCATGAGAATGTTCATCGCTGCATAACAGCTGGCATTGGCTTTTCGGCCGAGAACCTGGTCGACATAATGGAGGTGCAGGCTGTGGGTACCGAAGGTGCCACAGACCATGCCGTCTGCATCGCCCTTGTGGATCATCATGGAACCAATCAAGGTATGACGCCGGCGCATCTCGAGCTTGGCATACTGCGCAGTCACCCCCTTGCGACTGGTGAGTCGATGATAGGTGTCGGAATAATCGCGATACCGTTCATCTTGCTCTGGGTTGATGACGGTGAAGTCCACCCCCTCGCGCATGCGAAGGCCAAACCGCTCTAGACGACTCTGAATCACCGCTGGACGACCAATCAGAATGGGCTGGGCCAACTGCTCGTCGACCACCACCTGAACAGCGCGCAGCACGCGCTCTTCCTCACCTTCGGCATAGACCACTCTGCGCTTTTCGGCTCGCTTGGCGGCCGAGAGCAAAGGCTTCATGAAGTTGCCCGAATGGTAAACAAACTCTTGCAGGCGATCGATGTATCCAGCCATGTCAACGATGGGGCGCGTGGCCACACCATCGTCCATGGCAGCCTGGGCTACAGCAGAAGCGATCCTGATGATCAGACGTGGATCAAACGGTTTTGGAATGAGGTACTGGGGACCAAAGCTGAGACCCTCGGTGCCATAGGCAGCCGTCACCACCTCGGACTGCTCGGCCCTTGCCAGCTCCGCCACAGCGTGCACAGCGGCCAACTCCATGTTTCGGGTAATGGTGGTGGCACCAACATCCAATGCACCACGGAAGATGAAGGGGAAACAGAGAACGTTGTTGACCTGATTGGGATAGTCGGTCCGGCCGGTGGCCATGATCACGTCATCGCGAACGGCTGCGACTTCTTCCGGCAGGATCTCTGGCGTCGGATTGGCCAGAGCAAAGACAATCGGATTGGGTGCCATCTTGGCGACCATCTCCGGCTTGAGCACGCCCGCAGCAGACAGGCCCAGAAACACGTCTGCCCCTTCGATGACTTCAGCCAACGTTCGGGCATCGGTCTTCTGGGCAAACCGGGCTTTCTCGGGGTCCATCAATTCTGTGCGGCCCTCGTAGACCACGCCCTTGATGTCGGTG
>JBEDMQ010000109.1:0-2576 GCA_041171045.1 Pseudomonadota bacterium | reverse complement strand
GATATCACCTCACACGGTGAGAAGGCCTACTACATGTAATTGGATGTGAAGTTCTCCTAAGACCGGCCTCTCCTCCCGGTCGCCCCTGGACCTGCGGTCCCCCTTAGAAGGGACCGCAGGTTTTTTTATTGGTGGGGACTACAATGCAAACTCCATGATTCCCCAACTACAAACCAGCCTCTGCGGCCGCCTGCGAGATCTGGAACGACGTGTTCTGGATCTCAGCGCTGACATCGAGCATTGGTTTCGGGCTCAGTGGCGAAACCACCGGCCGCCCTTTTATGGATCGGTCGATCTGCGCAATGCCTGCTTCAAGCTGGCCCCAGTTGACACCAACCTGTTTCCCGGAGGTTTTAACAACCTGAGTGAGACGGCCCTGCCCGTCACGGTGCAGGCGCTCATGGCCTCCATAGAAACCCACTGCCCCGACATCCGTCGGGTGGTCCTGGTTCCGGAGAACCACACCCGCAATGCGTTTTACCTGGCCAATGTGGCCAGGCTTGCCGGCCTGCTGCAGCAGGCTGGTCTGCAGGTTCGTGTGGGCAGTCTGATGCCTGAGATTACACAGGCCACAGAGCTGTCTCTGGCCTTGCCCGATGGCCAGCCCGTCAAGCTGACCCTCGAGCCCCTGGTTCGCGTGGGCAGCCGGCTGACGGTCAAGGACTTCGACCCCTGTCTGATCCTCTTGAACAACGACCTGTCTGCTGGAGTGCCTGAGATTCTGCAGGGCCTGTCTGGCCAGAGACTCTTTCCACCGCTGCACGCGGGGTGGGCTACGCGTCGCAAGAGCGCCCACTTTGCGGCCTATCAACAGGTGGCCAGCGAATTTGCCGAACGGCTACAAATCGACCCTTGGCTGATCGACAGCTTTTTTGACCAGTGCCAGGGCGTCGACTTTCAGGCCCGCGTTGGCGAGGAATGCCTGGCCGAAAAAGTCGATGCCATGCTGGGTCGCATTCGCCAGAAGTATGCCGAGCATGGGATCTCTCAAACGCCGTTCGTAGTAGTGAAGGCCGATGCGGGAACCTATGGCATGGGCATCATGACCGTCAAAGATGCCAACGAGGTGAGGAACCTCAACCGCAAACAGCGCAACAAAATGTCCGTCATCAAAGAGGGCCAGTCGGTCTCAGATGTGCTGATTCAAGAGGGCGTTCATTCCTTTGAGACTGTCTTGCAGCCAGAGGGCGAATCGGTGGCCGAGCCCGTGGTCTACATGGTGGATCGATTCGTGGTGGGCGGCTTTTACCGCGTGCACTCCGAGCGCGGGCCGGACGAGAACCTGAATGCACCCGGGGCTCGGTTTGTGCCCCTGCCATTTGAAAAAGGCTGCCAACAGCCGGTGGTCAATGGCGATCCCGATGCTGCGCCCAATCGTCTCTACCTCTACGGGGTTATCTCGCGGCTAGCCCTGTTGGCCGCATCCCGAGAGCTAGAGGCCACGCACCCTGCTGCTCAGAAGGTCTGACCCCCATGGCCAGACTGCTCTTTGTTGCCGATCCCGTAGAGAGTTTTAAGGCCTACAAAGACTCCACCGTTGCGATGATGGCAGCCGCGCAATCTCGCGGTCACGAAGTCTTTGCCTGCGAGCCCCCAGACCTCTCTGCTCAGACGCACAACGGACAGACCCAGGTGACCATCACGGCTCGTGGTCTGCGAATTGCCGAGCAGCCACAAGATGCGGACCCCTGGTGGCAGGTCGTGTCTGAGCAAACCTACCAGGCCCAGGATTTCGATGTCGTGCTCATGCGCAAGGACCCGCCCTTTGATGTGGATTTCTTGGTGGCGACTCAGCTGTTGGATGTCATCGCGCGGGCCGGTGTCTGGGTGATCAACCAGCCTGCCGCCCTGCGTGATCACGGAGAGAAATTGGCCGCACTGGAATTCAGTCAGTTCACACCCACCAGCATGGTGAGTGCCGGCATGAACAAGCTCACCCAATTTGCCAAGGCCCATGACAGGGTGGTCTTCAAGCCACTCGATGCCATGGGCGGCAGTGGCATTTTTGTCACCCAGGCCACCGACCCCAACCTGCCAGTGATCCTAGAGACCCTCACGGACCATGGGCGCCGAGCGATCATGGGCCAAGAGTGGCTGCCCCAAATTGTGGACGGCGACAAACGCATCTTGCTGATTGATGGCAAGCCCGTGCCCTATGCCTTGGCCCGGATTCCACCGGCGGGCGCCTCACGTGGCAACCTGGCTGCGGGTGGTCGAGGGGAGGCCAGGCCACTAACGGACCGAGACTTGGAGATCGCCAACACCTTGGGCCCCATTCTGGCCCAGAGGGGTTTGTTTCTGGTCGGCTTGGATGTGATCGGCGATCACCTGACCGAGGTGAATGTCACCAGCCCTACGGGGTTTCGTGAGATCACAGCTCAGACAGGCTTTGATGTGGCCGAAGCGTTTATCAAGGCCGTGGAGGCCCGGCTCGCCTAAAATGGGCTCTACATGGTCAACTCGACCCAACTCTTTCTAGTCTGTCATGCGCCGCTGGGCTCGGCCCTGCATGCGGTGGCCTGTCACGGTTTTGGGCAAAAGCTCTCCGATGTCATCGTGCTCGATGTCCTGAGCAG
>JBEDMQ010000108.1:0-24995 GCA_041171045.1 Pseudomonadota bacterium | reverse complement strand
AGAAGACCGTCCAACGCCTCATTCAGATCTTTATCTGGTTGCATGCAGAGTCAGAACTTGGATAGGTTGGCCATCATGGCATGCTGCGGGCCGCGTTGGCGATCAAGCGATTGGCGCAGTTGATCCAACTGATCCCGAAGGGCGGCCAAATCCTCTTCCGTCCGAATGCCGCCTGGGTCCAGACTGAGATTCATAACAGTCTGGCGAACCTGATCAAGTCGACCCTGAGCGTCCTGAAGACCAGATTCGCAAGCCTGGAGATTGCTTTCAATCGAGTCGATGAGTGCTCGGGTCACAGGTCGGTACTGGGGTCCATCCTTGCCAGCGGAGGAGGCCTCAGACGCCGTTTGCTTGGAGGATCCCGAGGCCGAGAGGCTAGACTCCTGCGCGCTTCCCAACCGTACCACCAAGATAATGGCCATCATCAGGAACAGGCCTGAGAAGGCCAGAGCGACTCCTGCTGAAACCAACCAAACGGGAATACCGTCCGCGGGCCAACTCAGATAGCCCTCCGGCATCAAGCCCTGCTGACCAGCTTGGTTGATCTGTTGGTGGAGCCATTCCCAAGCCAATTCATAGCCAACGATTAAATCATCGTGAGCCACCCAAAACGCAAGATCATCTGGCGGCAGCCACACCAGGTCATAGTTCCAGGCCAGAGGCCAAACGACCAGGCAAAGTAGAGTCAACCAGAGAAGCTGCCTTGCGTAACGAGCCAACTGCAGATTCGAATTCATTCTTGTTCCTTCGCTTTCCAATCAACCTCATCGGCCATGACAGCCTGATGGCAGTCTCCATTAGTCCTCATGACAACAACCCATTCGGCATTGGGCTCTTGGCCCTCTGCCGGGGCACCCGTAGAAGGGGGTCCCTGCACACTTGGGCCGCCAGACATAGACTCAAGCACGACGTCCGGTTCCGACACCAACACCGGACAACCCATTACAAACCCCATCTGGAGCCCCGGTATCGGGGAATGTACTCCCAATTCTCGGGTCGGCACGACGCGCACGACTTCGGTTGCGTTAAGGTCGTATCGCCTCCCAAGTCGACGAAGCGTTATTTTCATGGATGGGCCTTCTGTTCAAGACGCCGCCAGAGGGCTCCTTCCGGACAAACCCTGTCAATTTCATCCAAGACTCGCTCATGGGCGGCCCACTCCTCCGGAGTCGGTTCCACCACGATCAAATCGGACAAGTCCATGGCAGCCAATGCGGCCTGGGTGGCGGCCCTGTCCTCCAAAGGCATCATGTCGAGTGTCTCTTGACCCCGAGTCATTGCCAGGTACACCTCGGAGAGCAGCTCAGCGTCGAGCAGAGCGCCGTGCAGGACCCGATGCTCGTTGGCAATGCCATACCGGTTGCAGAGGGCGTCGAGTGAGTTGCGCTGTCCGGGATGTAACTCCCGGGCCATCTTCAGGCTGTCGGTGACGTGGCCGACCACTGACTCGAGCGAGGGTTGGTCGAGCCGATCAAGTTCGGCATTCAAAAAACCCAAGTCGAAGGGCGCATTGTGAATAATCAAATGAGCACCTTCCACAAACCGCAGAAACTCGTCAACGATCTGTGCGAACCGTGGCTTGTCCTGAAGCATCTCCCAGGTAAAGCCGTGCACCTGAGCGGCACCCTCATCGACCTCGCGCTCGGGATTGACATAGAGGTGAAGCCGACGCCCAGTGGCTCGTCGATCAATCAGCTCGATACAACCGATCTCGATGATGCGATGGCCGTCTTCGACCTTTAGGCCGGTTGTTTCGGTGTCGAGGACGACGAGACGCATGAGGCTACCCAGACAAAGATGGTTGGCAAAACAAACAAGGTCAATAGGGTACCAAGGCTGACACCCCCAACGATCACCCAGCCAATCTCTCGACGACTCTCTGCGCCGGGGCCGCTGGCCAGGGCTAGCGGAATGGCGCCACAGACCGTGGAAATGGCTGTCATGAGAATCGGCCTAAACCGGAGCTCGGTGGCCTTTAGCGTCGCCTGGGCAATGTCGAGGCCTTGCTCATGCAGTTGATTGGCAAATTCGACGATGAGAATGCCGTTTTTGGTCACGAGTCCAATCAGGGCGATCAGGCCAATCTGGGAGTAGACATTGATCGACCCCCCCGTCAGCCAGATGGTGACCAGAGCCCCCGCAAACGACAGGGGCACCGTAACCATGATGACCATCGGATAGACAAAGCTCTCGAACTGGGCGGAGAGCACCAGGTAAATGAAGACGAGCGCCAATCCAAAGACAAACAGGATCGTGTTCTGCGAGTCTCGATACTCCCTGGACTGGCCGTCGTAGTCCAATTGATAGTCTGGTGGCAAGACCTCGCGTGCAGCAGCCTCCACGGCAGCGAGCGCCTCACCCAAGGCGACATCAGGCGCCAGGTTGGCCGTCACCGTCACAGCCCTTTGCTGCAAAAAGTGATTGAGCTCTCGGGGCGCCACCGTCTCTCGAATCTTGATCAGACTGGACAGAGGCACCAACTGCCCATCACGGCCACGAACCGATACCCCCCGAATGTCCTCGGGCGTGTTTCGACGGTCAGCCTCTAGCTGCAGGATGACGTCAAACTGCTCATTGCCCCTTTTGAATCGCGTGACCTGGCGTCCGCCCAGCAAGGTCTCTAGGGTTCGGCCAATCAGTTCAACCGGGACACCCAAGTCGGCTGCACGCTCACGATCGATGTCGAGTCGCATCTCGGGCTTGGTGATCTGCAAATCGGTCTCAACGCCCTGCAGCATCGGATTCTGAAGGAGGCGTTGACGCAATTTTTCCGTGGCAGCGGACATCTCATCGATCGAGGCGGCTGACAGAACGACGACCTGAATGGGCCGGGACCGGACACTCTGCCCTAGAGAGGCTGGCGTCACCACGAAGGCGTTCACCCCTGGGATGCTCAGGACCTGAGGCTGAATGGCCTTGGCAATCTCCTGTGTGCTTCGCTTGCGATCCTCCCACGGCACCGGCCGCAGAAAGGCGATCCCTTTGTCCACCGTGGGGCTGCCGGAAATAACCAGGTATTTTTCGACCTCGGGCACCGAGGCAAAGATCTCCTCGAGGCGCAAGGCATATCGAGCCGTGTACTGAATCGAACTACCCTGAGGTGCCGTCAGAATAGACACCAGAAAACCGCGGTCTTCGACCGGCGTCAGTTCTTTTTTGATAATGGAAAAGAAGCCAACGGCGACCGCGAAGACGGCGACTGCGACTGCCGCAATGGTCAGCCGTTTAGACAAAATGGCCTCCAAGAACACGGCATAACGATGGGCCAGCCAGTCAAAACCTCGGTCAAAACGATCTCCCCAGCCCTTGAGTCTTCGCCGCCAACCTGAATCATGAGGCGATTCAATGGGCGACCCGTCGGGATGGTGGTGTGGCTTGAGAAGACGCGAACACATCATGGGCGAGAGGGTCAGTGCCACAAAGCCAGACACCACGACCGAGCCAGCTAGGGCCAAGGCGAACTCCACGAAAAGCCGGCCAGTTCGACCGCTGGAGAAGGCCATGGGCGCAAAGACGGAAGCCAGGGTTAGGGTCATGGCCACCACTGCAAAGCTAATTTCCTTCATTCCCTGAAAGGCGGCTGCAATGGGCTTCATGCCGTCTTCTATATGACGAGCAATATTCTCCAGGACCACGATCGCGTCATCCACCACGACACCGATGGACAACACCATCGCCAGCAGAGTCAACGTGTTGATCGAGAATCCCAGCATCAACAGGATCGCGAAGGTGGTGATGATGGAGACCGGGATGGTCACAATGGGAATAATCGCAGCCCGCCAACTCTTCAGGAAGACAAAGACCACCAGACCAACCAAGACCACTGCCTCGAGAATGGTCATGGCCACTGCCTTGATGGACCGGTCGATAAAGACGGAGTAGTCGTTGGCCACCTCGAAACTCACCCCAGGCGGCAAATCCCGCAAAATGCCCGGTATGGACTCCCGAACGGCGTCAGACAATGTGAGTGGGTTGGCAGTGGCCTGCTTGATGACCCCCATGGCCACGGTGTTGTTGCCCTTGTATCGGGCCACCCGACGCTCATTCTCGGGGGCAATCTCAACCCGCGCCACATCCTTGAGTCGCACCAGAGATGCCTGTCCGCGTGGGGCCTTGAGCACAATGCCCTCGAACTCTCGAGGGGTCTGGAGATCGGTTGGCGCCATGACAGAGAACTCACGGCCCGGCGTCTCGATGAGACCGGCGGGGATCTCAACGTTCTGACGACGCAGTGCATCTTCGACGTCCTGCACCGATAGGCCACGCGCAGTCAGAGCCTGGCTATCGAGCCAGATCCGCATGGCAAACCGACGGTCCCCAAAAATGCGCACATCAGCAGCGCCCGGCAGGGTCTGCAGCCTGGGCTTGGCCAGTCGATTGGCCAGGTCGCTGAGTTCCATCAGGCTCAGGTTTTCGCTGCTCAGGGTGAGCCAAATGATGGGGGATGCATCCGCCTCCACCTTTGAAATCTGGGAATCCTCAACACCATCCGGCAGGCGCTTGCGGACGCGCGAGACGCGATCTCGAACATCAGAGGCGGCATCGTCAGGGTTGCGATCGAGTTTGAATCGAACACTGATCTGTGAGTTCTCCGCCCTGGAAATCGAGGTGAGTACCTCGATGCCTTCGATACCGGCAATGGAATCCTCTAGCGGCTTGGTCACCTGCGACTCGATGATCTCGGGTGAGGCCCCACGGTAATCGGTACTGACCGTCACCACCGGCTCGTCGATCTTGGGGTACTCGCGGATCGACAGCTTGGTCAGACTGACGGCTCCAACCAGCGTGATGATGAGTGACAAGACTGTCGCAAAGACAGGCCTCTCGATACAGATTTCAGAGAGTCTCACCGTGGGCGTCCTATATTGATCACCGGCTTATTGTGGTTTGGCGTCTTTGGGGGGTTTGGGCGCAGTTCCCCCAGCAGACGGATCCCCTGACTTGGCGTTCGATTGCTCTGGCTTGCCAGCCGGCTTTCCAACCGCCTGCTGTTTACCGGGACCAGGCCCAACCACCTTCAGGGGCTGACCGGGCGCGCGAATCTTCAGTTGACCTGCAATGACCACCTGGTCCCCGGCTGAGAGCCCTTTGAGGACTTCCACGCTCTTCTCCAAGCGAATGCCCAGCTGCACAGGTGCCTTCTCAGCCTTGCCATCCTTTACACGCCAGACAAAGAAACCATCTCGCTCACCAACCAAGGCCTCCTCGGAGACTACCAATGCCTTCTCACGTTCCACCAGGTTCAACTTGGCCCGGCCAAAGAGTCCTGGCTTGATCTGACCCTTGCTGTTGTCGACCATGGCTCGGAGTGCAATGAACCGACCCTCCGCATCAATCCGGGCATCGACTGCCTCGACCTGAGCTGGTACCGACTTAGACTGATCCAACAGTTCAATCTGCAGTCGCTGACCAGGCCGAACCTGTGACATGAACCGCTCCGGTACTCGAAAATCGAACATGAGACGGCTGCTGTCTTCTACGATGGCCACCGTATCGGTATCTTTCACAAAGTCACCAACGCTGTGCTGCCTCAGGCCAACACGACCTGCAAACGGGGCACTCAGGGCGGCCCTCTCGAGTCGAGCCTGGGCCAGATCGCGCTTGGCTGCGGCAATCTCAGCAGCCGCCTTGGACTCGTCTAATGCCCGGGCACTGATGAATTTCTTGGCGAAGAGATCCTGGGCGCGGTTGTAGTTGGAACTGGCCAGCTCGGCCTCTGCCTTAGACTGCGCCAACTCGGCCTTGAGCAGACGATCATCGAGTGAGACCAGCACCTGACCCTTTTCCACCAGTTGCCCATCTTTAAAGTGAATTTGGGCAATGCGACCAGCCACCTCCGGACGGAGGTCTACTGACTGGCGTGACTTGAATTCACCGGTCACGCTCAGGGTGTCGGCAATGGACTGCTCCACCACCGAGGCCACCTCAACCGGCGCAGAGGGTGGGCCCTTGGACTGGGGCTCAGGCGCTGCAAACCAGCCCAGCCGCCAGGCCGTCAAACCAAGTGCAACCAAAGCCAGTGTGATCACCAACCCCCACCTTAAACGATGTTTCACGCCTGTCCTTTCATTCCAACGCCTTTGTTTGCAAGGGCATCGGCTCGCTCATTGCCCGGGTGCCCGCTATGTCCCTTGACCCATCTCCACTCAACGGTGTGACCTGTTAAGGCCTGCTCGAGTTGTTGCCACAGGTCTTGGTTGGCCACTGGCTTGCCGGCAGCCGTTCGCCAGTCCTTCTTTTTCCAATTGGCCAGCCAGGTCTCGATGCCGTTTTTGACATAGCTCGAGTCAGTATAGATTGTCACATGGCAGGGCCTGGTCAAGGCAGACATTCCCTGAATCACCGCCATCAATTCCATTCGATTGTTGGTGGTTGGTGTTTCACCACCGCAGAGCTCGCGCTCTTTCCCATTTGCACAAAGTAAAGCGCCCCAGCCACCTGGGCCTGGGTTGCCCTTGCAAGCCCCATCTGTATAGAGGCTAACCGGGGTGAGGTTGGGGCCGGTCATAAAGGCTGCCTTCTGGTTTTCTGAGCAGCAGGTCCAACCGACCTGGCAGTCTGGGCCGCCTTGGCAGCAGTTGACTGCCACTGGGGCATGATGACCCGTAGGCCAACTCGACGCTTAACGGCTGTGATCGAGTAGACCGCTCCGAGTGCTGGCCACCAACGTGAACCGGCCTGATCCAGCCAAGCCAATCGGCGGAGGGCCGTCTCGCTCCGGAGAACCGGGCGGTACTGGCCGTGGCGTCCTGCCTCTACCTGCAAGGTGAGCAGTTGGCACCAATCCTTCACCCGGCCCATGGCGACCCAGCGATCCTGAATCGGTGGAAATTGAACCGGGGACAAAGGTCGGTGCAAGGCCCACAGGCTGATGGGGTTGAAACCCACCACCACCAGGCGTCCCTCAGGAATCAGAACCCTGGCCGCCTCCCGTAACAAACCATGGGGATCTACCACTCCCTCCAAGGCATGAACGAGCACCACCAGGTCGACCGTCTCGGTCGCGATGGGCCAGGCCTGCGAGTCACAACGCAATGCGGATCGTTCCGACTGATCCATGGTCCCATCCTGGACTGCCGCTGGCGTGGATCCAAAGAAGAGTTGGGTGCGCAACCCCATCCGGTTCTTTTGCAGGGCATCCAGCCCCGGCGGGCAGACTTGAACGGCGTGATAGCCGAAACAATCGCCCACCGCCTGATCCAGCCAGGCCTGTTCCATGACCCGAAGGTTGTTCCCCGTTGGAGAGGCTAGCCAGTTGGCCCAGCCCTGGAAGAGAGGGTCCTCCAATGGAGTGGGTTCGGCGCGCAGAGGATCGTTGGGTGCTGAGGACATATTGGTATAAAGAGCAGTATGACGATCACACCGCTGTTTTCATTTTCCGACAATATCATCTGGGCCATCGAGGCTGGTGACAGCCTCTGGGTGGTAGACCCTGGGGACGCCCAGCCCGTTCTCGACTACCTGACCAGTTGCCGCAAGATGCTCACTGGCGTGCTGGTCACCCATCATCATCAGGATCATGTGGGTGGCCTCTCCGCACTGCTCGCCCAGGCGCCTTGGCAGGACCCAATGACACCTCGGGTTGTGGGGCCGGCCGACTGCAAGCCCCATGGGGTCAACACTGTGGTGGCCGAGGGCCAGCAGGTGCCAATCGCAAATGATTCCAGCCCTGCCCTCATTAGCCTTCAGGTGATGGCCGTCCCCGGTCACACCCAAGATCACCTGGCCTACCTGCTAACGCCCGCAGACAAGTCAGGCGGACCTGCCAGCCTGTTCTGCGGGGATACCCTCTTCGCGGGTGGCTGCGGCCGTCTACTCGGAGGTACCGCCGAGCAGCTCTATCAGTCGCTTCAACGGCTGGCCCATCTGCCAGATGACACCGCGGTCTACTGCGCCCACGAATACACCCTCTCTAACCTCTTGTTTGCTGTCCACGTCAGACCCAATTGTCCTCAGACCAGGGAGCGGCTTCGGCAGGTTCGTGACACCAGGAGCCGGGGTGGTTGCACACTGCCGAGCACCATCGGGCTCGAGCGGCAGACCAACCCGTTTCTGCGTGCGGATGGCCTGCAGGCATTTGCGGCCCTGCGTCGAGAAAAAGACAGCTTCCGCCCGCCAAGCCGGTAAAATGAGGGGATGACCGTTTTCACTATCAAACGCCTGCTTTGCGTGGCGTCCAGCCTATCGATCGGCGTGCTACTGACGGGCTGCGGCACCTTGCAGCAGACCAGTGCCGAACAGCGTCCGGCGTGGTCTGAACCAACTACCGGCCCAACGGCGAGCCAACCGATCAAATCCAGCCCGCAGGCAACAGCATCGCCGAACCAGGTAAAGAGTGCGGCAGGCCCGCAGGCCAATCCAACCACCCCAGCCAAACCAGGCAACCTCATGCTGAGAGTCCAACGCGGCTTTGCGATGCCCGAGTTGCCCAGCACTCTGGTGGACAGTCACATCAAGCGATTCCTCAACAAGCCGGAGTACCTAGAGCGGGTCTTTGATCGTGGGGGACGCTACCTGCACCACATTGTCGAAGAACTCGAGGCCAGGGGTCTGCCCACCGAGTTGGCTCTGCTTCCCATTGTGGAGAGTGCCTTCAACCCCCAGGCCACCTCCAGTGCCAAAGCCGCCGGCCTCTGGCAGTTCATCCCATCCACCGGTCGGGCCTTCAACCTGTCACAGAATTGGTGGATGGACGAGCGTCGCGACATCATAGAGTCAACGCGAGCCGCCCTAGACTACCTGCAGAAAATTTATGCCCAGCAGGGTAACGACTGGTTTCTGGCCTTGGCCTCCTACAACTGGGGCGAGGGTGCGGTGTCACGAGCCATGAAATACAACAAGGCTCGGAAGAAACCAACGGACTATCTCAGTCTGAAGATGCCGAAGGAGACCCGGCACTACGTTCCTCAGTTGATTGCCCTGCGGAATTTGTTGCGAGACCCGGAACGGTATGGCCTGCGACTGCCCTACGTTGAAGACCGTCCTTATTTCGCCATCATCGACAAAAACCAATCCATGGACTTGACCTTGGCGGCCGAACTGGCGGAGCTGGAATTGAGCGAGTTCAAGGCCCTCAACCCCCACCTGCACCGGCCGGTCATCACGGTTAGCCAGACCACTCGGATCATCCTGCCCATTGAGAACATTCAGACCTACAACCAAAACCTGAAGCAATGGCTCACCGCTGGCCTGCCCCTCGTGACGTGGCGACCCTACACGCTCAAAAAGGGGGACACCCTGGAAAAGTTGTCCAAGGCTGCTGGCATCAGCCCCCTGGAACTGGCCAGAGTCAATGGGCTGAAGAGCCCCAAGGCCGGCCTACTACCTGGCTCATCCATTCTGGCCCCCGTCTCGGTGCAGACCCACGACCCAGCGATCGAGACCACCCTGGCCCGCTTCTCAGGTGCCAAAACAATTGAGCAGGTTCAATTGCCCGCCAAGGTCTATCGTGTCCGCAAGTCCGATACATTGGCCAAAATTGCCCGCCAGTTCGGCGTATCCATCAGCCAAATCCGCAAACTCAACAAGCTGTCTGGTGAGGTCAAGAGCGGCATGCGTTTGATCATTCGGCCGGCGGAGCGCAAGGTTCTGGTCACCGATGCGCAGGGCAAGCGCTCCTACCAGTAGGCTTAAAAGACCAGCTCAAAGGGATATCAAAAAGCCGCAGATGCCTCGGTCACTCTGAGGCGGCTGCGGCTTTGAACGGGTCAGCGCTTTATTGCGGCTGAACCGTCAACCGGCGAATGGAACGCTGCGAGAACTCTTGAAAGGCAGCAATGCCACTGGCCTCTGCGCGCTGGCACCAGGCCGCCAGGGCAGAGATCGCCTGTTCAACACTCAGAGATCGCTGGGCCCAAATGCTCTCGAACTCGTTGCGCAGCTCGCTGGCGCGTTTTACCAGGTCGCATTGCAGGCGACCTTGCTGGATGCGGGCCTTCTCAAGGCTGACCTGAGCCGACTCCGCCAGCTTGGAGAGTCGAGCCAACAACTCGTATTTGCCTCGCAGAACAGCCGCCACGGTGTCCGCATCGATGTCTTGCTTGGCTGGGTTGTAAGTGAGAGCGGCCGGCAGACTGCGGGGCTTGGCCAGTCCAACCATAGACAGCAGGCGAATGTACAACCAGCCAATGTCAAACTCGTACCACTTGGAAGACAGCTTTGGCGAGGTGGCATTCGCATGGTGATTGTTATGCAGCTCTTCGCCGCCGATCAGAATGCCCCAGGGAACCAGGTTGGTGCTGGTATCAGGGCTCTTGAAGTTTCGATAGCCCCAGAAATGGCCGATGCCATTGATGACCCCGGCTGCAAAAAACGGAATCCAAGCCATTTGGACCGCCCAAATGGCAACGCCTGCTACGCCAAATAGCAAGACATCAGCGATGAGGTACAGGCTCACGCCCAGGGCACTATGGCCAGAGTACAACTTGCGCTCGATCCAGTCGTCTGGACAGCCATGGCCATAGCGGTCCATGATCTCTTGATCCTTGGAGGCGACACGATAGAGTTCGGCGCCGCGCCACAGCACCTCGGGCAGTCCACGGGTCTGGGGGCTGTGCGGGTCGTCAGCGGTCTCGCATTTGGCGTGGTGCTTGCGGTGAATGGAAGCCCATTCTTTGGTCACCATGCCGGTCGACAGCCAGAGCCAAAAACGGAAAATGTGGGAGACGATCGGGTGGAGTTCCACCGCGCGATGCGCCTGGCATCGGTGCAGGTATATGGTGACGCCCGCAATCGTCAGGTGAGTCGTCGCCAGGGTGAAGATCACCAAGGCTGGCCAAGACCAGCCGGTCAGTCCATATTGCAAAAAGTTGTAAACAACGTCCAATTCATGTCCTTCTGTAGGTAACCGACGTCATTGTCCCACGGGGTTTTCAGCCTGTGGGTCTTTTTTTGTCAATAAAACCCCAAAAAATCCATCGGTATTTGACCAATTCGACCTCAGCCGCAGGTCGCCCCTGTCATTGAAGGCCCGCCATGACTCCGGCAGGGTAACGCCAGCAGCCACAAGGGCTTTCTGACTGTCCGCCCTCTCAAAGGCGGGGTGCTCAGACAAGAACCAGTCCACCTGGTCCTCGTTCTCTCGCTGGTCCACACTGCAGGTCGCATAGACCAGCCGGCCGCCAGGGGCACACAGGCGTGCAGCCGCATCCAGAATCTGCCGCTGGGTCTGAATCAGTTGGGCCAGGCTGTCGGGGGACTGACGCCACTTCAAATCAGGATTTCGCCGCAGGGTGCCCAAACCGCTGCAGGGGGCATCCACCAAAACGGCCTGCGCCTTGCCTCGAAGCCGCTTGACCCGATCGTCACGCTCGTGGGCAATCGCCACCGGCCAGACATTGGACAAACCACTCCGGGCCAACCGAGGCTTGAGTCGAGCCAATCGATTGGTGGCCGTATCAAAGGCATAGAGACGACCCGTATTGCGCATCAGGTCCCCGAGGGCCAGGGTCTTGCCACCAGCGCCAGCACAGAAATCCACAACAAACTCCCCACGCGCCGGGTTGAGCAGTCGAGCGAGCAGCTGGCTGCCGAGGTCCTGTACCTCAAACCAGCCCTGCTGAAAGGCGTCGAGCTGGGATAAAGCGGGTCGGCCCTCGACCCGAATGGCCCCCGGTACCTCGGCGGAGACTCTGACCGCAAGGCCCGCCTGAGCCAACGCTTGGACCACCTGCTTGACGGTGGCCTTGCTGCGATTGACCCGAATGTCCAAGGCAGCCGGCTGCAGGCAGGCCTGGCCCAGGGCCACCGCCTGATCCCGGCCCATTTGGGTCACCCAAGCCTGCCAGATCCAATCCGGCAGGCTGAGGCTCGCCGGGGGCGTTAAGCCGGATAACCGCTCCGTGGCCAGCAGCAGCCAAGCCCTCTCTCCATCACTGAGCTCAGACACCAATCGGTCATAGCCCACTGACTGGCTGGCCGCCAGCATGGCCAGCCGCCGCCAGGCGGTCGCCGGAGCCGGATCGGATGAGAGACGAAAATCAAATTCAGCAAGTAGATCGACAAAGGCCGACCAGTGCCGGACAGCCGCATAGGCAGACTCAGCCAAAAAAAACCTGGCAGAAGGGCCCATGCGGGACTCGTCCCGAAAGGCCTGGGACAAAACCGTGTCCATCGGGGCAGAGAAAGTGGAGACCTTTTGCAGAAAAACCGCCAGGCCATCAAGACGAGACTGCGGACTGGGTTTCGGCTTGGGGCGCCGGTTGCCCGAAAACTTAGCCATGGGCTAGATCTCCCGCCAGGTCTCGGTGCAAGAGCCGCTGGCTAAAGTGAAGGGCTTCAAATCCCGGTCCAATGGGACCATCGAACTGCCAGCCCTGAGGGGTCAGCCGAGCCAGACCAGACAAGACCGCCGCAGCCGCCTGCGGGTAGAGCGCATGCTCCAAGGGCAGCAGTCGGTCGGCCAGACCCGCGGCATCGTCCTGCGGATAGACCGGTATCACCGCCTGAGCCAAGATCGGCCCCTGATCGAGATCGGCCGTCACCGCATGAACCGTCGCGCCGTGCACGGTTACGCCGTCGGCCAGCGCACGAGCGTGGGTCCGCAGGCCCGAATAGGCCGGCAACAGAGACGGGTGAATGTTCAAGAGCCGGCCGGTGAACGTCTGACAAAACCAGGGAGTAACAATTCGCATGTAGCCAGCCATCAAGACCAGATCCGGTTGCACCTCATCGAGAACCTGGGCCATGGCCTGGTCAAAGGCCAACCGATCGGAGAAGTGGCCATGGTCGACCACCCGGGTCATCAAGCCCCTGGCTTGCGCCAAGGCGAGCCCCTCTGCATCTGGACGGTTCGACGCCACCAGCACCAGGTCAACGGGAAACTGCTGTTGGTTAAACCAATCGGCCACAGCAGCCATGTTGCTGCCACGACCTGATATCAAAATGGCCAAGCGCTTTTTCTTCACCGCAGGATTGTACGGTGTCAGGCGGGAAACCCCAGGGCAAGCCCTATACTGCTAGCTTTTGCAGGCAGTCGTTCGTCAAACGCGGAACATGAACATCTCATGGAGCTGGGCCTCCCCAGCTACCCACCAGCCCTCTGCAGAGTCGGGTCTTCAGTCACGGCTCCCCGATCGCCCGCCCCAAGGGTTAAGAGGGTCGGCGGTCGCCATTGGCAGTTTCGATGGTCTGCACCTGGGGCACCAGGCGCTGATTCGCAACCTCAAACAGGCCGCCAAAGAGCAAGGTCTCGACAGTGTGGTCTGCAGCTTCTTTCCGCATCCCCGGAGATTTTTTCAAGCGCAGCAGGCACCAGGCCTGATTCTGCCCCTCAGGGACAAGCTCAGGACGCTTGCAGCGGCCAGAGTCGATCGCACTCACCTGCTTCGATTCAACGCCGCCATGGCTGGCCTTAGCCCTGAGGACTTTGTACAACTGATCCTGGTCAAACGCCTCAACGCCAAGCTGGTCATTGTTGGCGAGGATTTTAGATTTGGACATAAGCGGGCCGGTGATCTCAAGCGTCTGGCCGAGTTGGGGCTCTCTCATGGGTTCGCCGTCAAGGGCGTCTCCGAGATTCGGTTCAACGGAGAGCGTGTCTCGAGTTCCCGGCTGCGCCAGGCTCTGATGGCCGGTGAACTCGGCCTGGCCCGACAACTGCTGGGGCGACCCTATCAGCTCAGCGGTCGAGTGGTTCGCGGCCAACAACTGGGCCGAGAGCTGGGCTTCCCAACCCTGAACCTGACGATGCCCAACGACCTCGTCGCCAGCGGCATCTTCGCCGTCTGGGTGGAGGGCCTGAGCCCCGAGCCATTGCCCGGTGTGGCCAGCCTTGGTCGGCGTCCCACCGTAGAATCGGGGGGCCGCCTGATTCTAGAAGTCCATGTCATGGACTGGTCGGCCCAGGCCTACGACCAGTATGTCAGGGTGAGTCTGGTGGAGAGGATTCGGCCCGAGATGAAATTCGACAACCTAGAGGACATGACCCAGCAGATGCATCGAGACCTCCAACAGGCCAGAACCCTGCTGAACGCTTAGAAGAAGACCATGCAAAAACCCCCCGTAGATGCCGGCGGCCAAGACTACCGCCAGACCCTCAACCTTCCGCAGTCCAGCTTTCCCATGCGAGGTGACCTGGCCAAGCGCGAACCGGCCTGGGTACAAGCGTGGCAAGACCAGGGCACCTACAAAAGAATTCGCAGCCTGACCGCCGGTCGGCCCCTGTTTGTTCTGCACGACGGACCACCCTATGCGAACGGAGACATTCACATTGGTCATGCGGTCAACAAGATTCTCAAAGACACCATCGTCAAGTCCAAGACACTGGCCAGCTTCGATGCCCGCTATGTGCCCGGCTGGGATTGTCATGGCATGCCCATCGAAATTCAGATTGAGAAAGCCCACGGCAAAGGACTGCCCACGTCAGAGGTACAGGCCAAATCGCGAGCCTATGCCAACGAACAGATTGGTCGTCAACTCTCAGACTTCGTCCGGCTAGGTGTGCTGGGTCAGTGGGATCGACCCTACAAGACCATGGACTTCAAGAATGAGGCCGATGAGATTCGAGCCCTGAAGACCATTGTTGAGAAAGGTTTTGTCTTTCGTGGACTGAAACCGGTGAACTGGTGCTTTGACTGCGGCTCGGCCCTGGCCGAGGCTGAGGTGGAGTACGCCGACAAGACGGACCCCGCCGTCGAAGTGGCCTTCGAGGCCGACGAAACCGCAGCCAGTGACTTGTCCAAGGCCTTTGGCTGCAGCCTGCCACCCGGACTGGGGGCCACCGTTATCTGGACCACCACCCCTTGGACACTCCCGGCCAACCAGGCCCTCAACATCCACCCCGAGCACGAGATGGCCCTGGTCCAACTCACTGGTGATCACAGACTCAGCTGGCTGGTACTGGCCGCCGCTCGGGTCGAGGCCTGTCTGCAGGACTGGGGGCTTGAGGGCCAGGTCTTGGCGCGCTGTGCCGGCATCAGACTTCAAGGCATTGCCTTCCGACACCCCCTCTGGATGGCTGACGCCGCCTATCAACGGCATGCCCCTGTGTTCTGTGCCGAGTATGTCAGCCTGGACTCCGGTACCGGCGTGGTCCACGCAGCACCGGCCTACGGCGTCGACGATTTTCAATCCTGCAAAGCCAATGGCATGCGGGATCAAGACATCCTCAACCCGGTCATGGGTGATGGCTGTTATGTGAGTGGGCTGGCCCTCTTTGGTGGCCTGCACATCTGGAAGGCCAACCCATTGATCGTCAAGGCGCTGGAAGCGGCAGGCAGCCTGATCCAATCCAAGTCTTACCCCCACAGCTACATGCATTGCTGGCGACACAAGACGCCCATCATCTACCGAGCCACCAACCAGTGGTTCGCGGGCATGGATGTTCAGCCAAAGGACGGCGGCCCCAGCCTACGGGAGTTGGCATTGGCGGGCATCGAGCAGACTGCCTTTTTCCCGGCCTGGGGAAAGGCCCGGCTGTCCGCCATGATCGCCAACCGGCCTGACTGGACACTGTCTCGGCAGCGGCAATGGGGCGTGCCCATGGCATTTCTCATTCACAAGGAGACCGGTGCCCTTCACCCTGATACCCCAGCCATTCTGGAAAAGGTGGCTCAGTTGGTGGAGAGCCAGGGGATTGAGGCCTGGCAGACGGTTGCTGTGGCTGACCTCATTGACCAGGATGTCGATCTCTATGTCAAGAACCCAGACACGCTAGATGTCTGGTTTGACTCGGGTACCACCCACCAGACCGTTCTAAGAGGCTCGCACGCCGAGGAGTCCGGTTTCCCTGCTGACCTTTACTTAGAAGGCAGCGACCAACACCGCGGTTGGTTTCACTCCTCCCTGCTCACCAGTTGCATGATTAACGGAGTGCCCCCATACCGGGCCCTGCTGACCCACGGCTTTGTCGTGGACGGTCAAGGCCGAAAGATGTCGAAGTCCATGGGCAATGTCATCGCGCCCCAAAAGGTCACCAATGAGATGGGTGCAGACATTCTTCGACTATGGGTCGCCTCCACCGACTATTCGGGCGAGTTGTCGATCTCGGACACCATCCTCAAGCGAGTGGTGGAGGCCTATCGGCGCATTCGAAACTCCATGACCTTTCTGCTGGGCAATCTATCGGACTTCGATCCCGAGCAAGACAGCCTGCCCACCAACGAACTTCTCGAGCTCGATCGTTATGCCTTGGCACTGACGGCCAGCTTGCAAAAGGAGATCTTGGGGCATTACGCCGACTACAGCTTCCATCCAGCCATGGCCCGGCTGACCAGTTTCTTCTCCGAAGACCTCGGAGCCTTCTACCTGGACGTCCTAAAAGACCGCCTCTACACCACCAGAGCAGATGGCAAACCGCGTCGGAGCGCCCAGACTGCACTGTTCCGCATGACCGATGCCCTGGTTCGTCTGATGGCACCGGTCTTGTCTTTTACCGCCCACGAGGCGTGGACCATCCTGCAGCCCAAGGCTGAGACACTGTTTGCCCAGACGGCGGCAGACCTGTCGGACTGCGAAGATGCGGCCCTGCTCAATCGTTGGCAGCAGATCCGTGAGGTTCGCGCAGAAGTGATGCGAGCACTAGAGACTCGGCGAGAGGCGGGCGAAATCGGCGCCGCTTTGCAGGCTGAAGTCCAGATCACCGCTCCCACGCAGACGGCCGAACTGCTGGCAAGCCTGCAATCCGAACTTCGCTTCGTGATGATGACGTCTGCCGCAGAGGTCCGTGCCCATGCTGCTGATCAGATAGAGGTCTTGGTTTCGCCCTCGATCCATCAGAAGTGCGGCCGTTGCTGGCATTTCTCCGACTCCGTGGGGCAACAGGCCAGTCACCCAAGCCTCTGCGCTCGGTGTGTCACCAACCTCGATGGCCAGGGCGAAGACCGTGCCTACGCCTAAGCCATCGGCCTGGTTTGTTCTAGCCACCCTGACTCTGGGTCTTGACCAGCTGACCAAGCTGGCGGTCGTCAATACCATGACCATGGGTCAGTCCATCGTCTTGAGCGATTTTCTGAACCTGGTCTATGTGCTGAATACCGGCGCAGCGTTTAGTTTTCTGGCCGATGCTGGCGGCTGGCAGAAATGGTTTTTTTCTGGGCTGGCCTTGTTGGTGGTCTTGGTGCTGAGCTGGATGATCGTGAAGGCCCCGAAACAGAAAACCTTTGCCACTGGCGCCAGCCTGATCATCGGTGGCGCGGTGGGCAACGTGGTAGACCGGCTGACCATTGGAGCCGTGGTGGATTTCATCGACCTTCACTGGCACAGCTGGCACTGGCCAGCCTTTAACTTGGCAGACAGCGCCATCTGCCTCGGGGCGCTTCTTCTGATCATTGACGAGTTGCGTCGAGTCAAGCGAGGATGAGCCAAGATGTCGACGCCTGCCCCAGATCAAAAACCCGCTAAGCGGCTAGACGGCTGTCACCTGGTCCTGGGCGTCACCGGCGGCATCGCGGCCTACAAGGCCTGTGAGTTGGTCAGGCGCCTTCAGGACTTGGGCGCCAGTGTGCAGGTGGTCATGACCGAGGGCGCTAGGCACTTTGTGACCGAGACGACCTTCCAGGCCCTGTCTGGTCGCCCGGTCATCTCCAGTCAGTGGACCGATACGGTCCAGAATGGCATGCCACACATCGACCTGGCACGCGAGTCCGATGGAATTGTGGTCGCACCGGCCAGTGCGGACTTTCTGGCCAAGCTCTGCCACGGCCAGACCGATGAACTGCTGCTCAGCCTCTGCCTGGCCAGGGACGTGCCGCTATGGGTCGCACCCGCCATGAACCGTCAGATGTGGGAAAACCCAGCCACACAGGACAACATGCGACTGCTGATAGAACGTGGCATTCGACTGATCGGGCCAGACCAAGGCGAGCAGGCCTGCGGTGAGGTGGGACTGGGTCGCATGGTAGAGGCCGACCAAATTGCGCAGACACTGGCCCAAGAGGTCATCAGCCCGCCTACAGATCGTGTGCCACCTGTGCGTGGGCGACTCCATGGTCGACATGTACTCATCACTGCTGGGCCTACTGAGGAGCCGATCGATCCCATCCGTGTGATCACCAATCGATCCTCTGGCCAGATGGGCTATGCACTGGCCAAGGCGGCTCAACAGGCCGGTGCCCGCGTTACCCTGGTTTCCGGTCCCGTCAGTCTCCGAACACCGGATGGCGTCATGCGGGTCAACGTCCGGACGGCACAGGACATGCAGCAGGCCGTCGAGCAGGCCTTACCAGCGGATGTCTTTATTGGCGTAGCAGCAGTAGCCGACTGGCGAGTAGCCCATCCGTCGACCGAGAAACTGAAGAAACATTCCGGCCAAGGCTTGTCAGATCTGACCTGGGTAGAGAACCCAGACATCCTGGCCGGTGTGGCCTGTCATGCCAATCGGCCAGAATTGGTGGTGGGCTTTGCGGCGGAGACCGGGTCCGAAAAAGACCTGGCAGAGAGTCTGCCGGCCAAGCTCGCCCGGAAAAAGGCTGACCTGCTCATCGGCAACCTGGCCATCGACAGCATGCAACAGCCCCATGGACAGTTCCTGCTTCAGTATCCAGACGGTCGACAGACCCTTCTACCCAACGATGACAAGACCAGCCAGGCCCTGCGCATGGTGCATGTGCTGGCCGATCTCCTCCCCCCTCAAAAGACCTGACCATGAAAACCATTGATGTTCGAATCCTAGATGAGAGACTGCGCGACCAGTTGCCCAGTTACGCCACCACTGGATCAGCAGGCCTGGATCTTCGTGCAGCCTTAGCCGAGGCGCTGACCCTGGCACCTGGTCAGACCGAACTCATCCCGACCGGCCTGTCCATTTACATCGCAGACCCTGGCTACGCGGGCCTCATCCTGCCGCGCAGTGGCCTGGGACACAAGCACGGCATCGTACTGGGCAATCTGGTTGGCCTGATCGACGCCGACTATCAAGGCCCTCTGATGGTCTCTGCCTGGAACCGGGGCGCACAGGCGTTTACGATCGAGCCCATGGACCGCTTGGCGCAACTGGTGGTTGTCCCCATCGTGCAAGTGGGCTTTAACATCGTCGACAGCTTCGACCAGAGCGCCAGAGGCACCGGTGGCTTTGGGTCTACCGGCCGAGGCTAGCGAACACGACCGGCTGGCAATAGCCGACAGCCTTAGCCGGCCAGCAGGTCCTTGAGTTTTTCACCATCCGCGTAGAAGAGACGAATGCCCTCGGCCAGCTTCTCGCTGGCCATGGCATCCTGGTTCAATTCAAAGCGAAATGCGGACTCGGTCAGTGGCAAAGCACGCTCTGCGGTTTGACCCGCTACCAGTGCCGGCACAAAGTCCTCTGCCGCCGGCTGGGCTGCCAGCTCTGTGAGCAACTCGGGACTGACGGTGAGCAGGTCACAGCCAGCCAGCACCATGACCTGCGCCGTGTTGCGAAAGCTAGCGCCCATGATTTGGGTCTGAATGCCCTGGGACTTGTAAACCTGAAAGATGCGCTGGACAGACTGGACACCGGGGTCCTGATCGGCTGACGCCCAGGTCTGCCCCTTGGCCTTGGCCCAGTCGCTGATTCGTCCGACAAATGGGGAGATCAGGGTCACGCCAGCATCCGCGCAGGCCATGGCCTGCGCCATGGAAAAGAGCAGGGTCAGATTGCAGGAGATGCTCTCGCGCTCCAATTGTCTGGCTGCGGCGATACCTTCCCAGGTCGAGGCAATCTTGATCAAGACCCGCTTGGGGTCTACGCCAGCTCGCTCGTATGCCCGAACAATCGCCATGGCCTGGCGAATAGTCGCCTCGGTATCAAAAGACAGGCGGGCATCCACCTCGGTGGAGACACGTCCTGGGATGATGCTCAGAATTTCGCAGCCAAAGGCCACCAACAAATCCAAGACCCGTTGCTCAACCGTGTCGGCCGATGCCGTTCGATCCAATACGGAACGCATCAAGGCCTGGCCCCCAGGCGTTGCAACGGCCTTGAGGATGAGACTGGGGTTGGTGGTGGCATCCTGTGGCTGGTATTGCGCCATCAGGTCAAAACGGCCGGTATCGGCCACCACCGTGGTGAATTGCTTGAGAAGGTCGAGGGCAGAACGTGGCTGGCTCATGGCAGTCTGGTTAATCAGATCAATCGAACAAGCCATGATGATGCCCGAATAAAAAAAAGCCTTGCCACTAGGGCAAGGCTTTTTGAGACAGGCTGAAAGAACTAGGTCAGCATGTCGGCCCAGATGTTCTGGGCCCAACCCAGTGCGTAGGCCCCTTCGAGCTCGTTGGCCTCCTTGGACAGACCACCTGCGCCCTTGGCGGGTTCGTAGGTTTTCTTCTCAGGGTTCCACTGGTGCACGCTGGCGACGTGGACCACCTTGCTCTCGGTGGTAAAGCTGTAGCAGGTGTTGGCCATAGTGACCGGCATGGGCTGACGACCATTCATCAATTCGACGATGGCGGCCGCTGCGGCCTTGCCATGCTGGTTGGCCATGTGGCCAGACTTGGGCATGCCCGGGGCCGAGAACGTGGAGTCACCGAGCACGTGGACGTTCTTGTGAGCCGTGGATTCCATGGTCAGCCAGTTCACGCCGCACCAGAGATTATTGACGTTGACCAGACCGGAGGCGCGGGCGATGTCCCCAGCAGCCTGTGGGGGCACGACGTTAAGCACATCACCCTTGATCTTGTCGCCCAATTCGGTAGAGAGGGTCTTGGACTTGGCATCCACTGCCACCACGTTCATGTTGGGCCGGTACTCCACGATGCCCTTGTAGTTCTCCTCCCAGGCCTTGAGGAACAGGCCCTTCTTGGAGACGATCTCGGGGTTCGCATCCAGCACCAGAACCTTGCTCTTGGGCTTCTCACGCTTGAAGTAACCAGCGACCTGGCAAGCTCTCTCGTAAGGTCCTGGGGGGCAGCGGTAAGGTGCCTTGGGGATGGTCAAGACGAAGGTGCCGCCATTGGGCATGGCCTCGAGCTGGGCCCGCAGAGCCACCGTCTGGACACCCGCCTTCCAGGAATGCAGGACTGTTTTACGAGCCTCCTCGGTGAGACCATCGATGGACTCCCACATAAAGTCTGTTCCGGGAGAGACCACCAGACGGTCGTACTTGAGGTCGGCCCCCTTGCGCATGGAGACCGTCTGTTTGACCGGATCGATCTTGGTCACTTCGTCATTGATCACCACCACGCCTTTGGACTTGAGTCCATCGTAGCCGCGAGTGATGTAGGACATCTTCTGGACACCACCAATCACCAGGTTAGAGATGGGGCAGGAATAGAACTCCTTCTCGCGCTCGATCAGAACCACTTCGATGGCGCCTTCACCCCACATATTGATGTACTTGGCAGCCGTTGAGCCACCGTAACCACCGCCGATCACAACCACTCTGCCCAACTTTTTGCCAGACGCGCTAGAGGATCCACCTGTCGCACAGCCCGAGAGGGCCGACACACCACCCAGTACTGCCGCCCCTGCGCCGGCCTTCAACAGTCCACGGCGAGCTTCGATTGTTTTTGTAGTCATGCTGGTCTCCTTGGAACCTTTTTTATTTCTGGCTGGCGAAGAAAGTCGCCATGGACTCTAACTGTGCATCGGTGTAGCCCTTGGAGAGCTGATGCATGATGGTCGCTGGACGCTTATCCGACTGGAAGTCTTTCATCGTGGCAATGAATTTGGCCTTGTCATAGCCAGCCAGACTGGCCTGACCGCCGTTGCTCTTGCCATTGGTGCCATGACAATTGGCACAGGTTGCAGCCAGATATTGGGCTTTGGCCAGGCTAGATGCCTGCGCTGCGCTGGTGAATCCCAGGGCCGCTACCAGACAGAGTGCTAGGGGTACGCGGTGCATAGAGTCTCCTCTCCTTATGTTTTTATGCGCATATGCAGTGTTAACAAAAAAAGAATTTGATGCAAGTCAATTTATTTTTGCTTCGCAGCATGCTGACATGAAAAAGCCCATCGGCTTATGACCGATGGGCTTTTGCTTATAACCACCCGCAAGAACTACGACTGCTCTGCCGGTTCAGATTTGGCGCTGCGTCCACGAGACCGGCCTGCCCTGTTAACCGGCTTGTCCTCCGGTTCAACGGTCTCCGCCGACGCCGCTGATGACTCGGCGATGTTGAGAACCACCTGTTGTTGATCGTCCAAATCAATGTCAACCCGCCCGCCATTGGCCAATCGCCCAAACAACAGTTCATCGGCCAGAGCCCGCCGAATCCTGTCCTGAATGATGCGCTGCATGGGACGGGCGCCCATGGCCGGATCGAAGCCTTCTTTGGCCAGGTACTTGCGCAACTGGTCACTAAATGACGCCTCGACCCGCTTGTCATGCAACTGGGATTCAAGTTCGATCAAGAACTTGTCGACCACCCGCAGGATGATCTCCTCGTCCAAGGCCCTGAATGACACCACCGCATCCAGCCGGTTGCGGAACTCTGGGGTAAAGACGCGTTTGATTTCCTCCAACTCGTCGCCGGTCTGTCGGCTGTTGGAGAACCCAATGGTGCGCTTGCCCAAGACATCTGCCCCCGCATTGGTGGTCATGATGATGATCACGTTGCGGAAGTCAGACTTGCGACCGTTGTTGTCGGTCAGCGTGCCATGGTCCATGACCTGCAAGAGGATGTTAAAGATGTCTGGGTGGGCCTTCTCGATCTCATCAAGCAGCAAGACGGCATGCGGCTTCTTGTGAACCGCCTCGGTGAGCAGCCCCCCCTGATCAAAACCAACATAGCCCGGCGGTGCGCCGATCAGCCTGGAGACAGCATGTCGTTCCATGTACTCCGACATGTCAAAACGAATCAGCTCAATACCCAACAAATAGGCCAACTGCTTGGCGACTTCGGTCTTGCCAACGCCGGTTGGACCGCTGAACAGGAATGACCCGATCGGCTTGTCTGGACGACCCAGGCCTGAGCGCGACATCTTGATGGCAGCCGCCAAGGCATCGATGGCCGCATCCTGGCCGAAGACCACGTTCTTGAGATTGCGGTCGAGCTTGGCGAGCACTTGACGATCATCCGTATTGACGGTCTGGGGCGGGATGCGGGCGATCTTGGCAACAATGTCTTCGATCTCGGATTTACCAATCGTGCGCTTTTGCTTGCTCTTGGGCAGGATCCTCTGCGCCGCACCGGCTTCGTCGATCACGTCGATCGCCTTGTCTGGCAGGTGTCGGTCATTGATGTACTTGGCAGACAACTCCGCCGCAGCCAAGAGGGCCGAGACTTGGTATTTGACGCCATGGTGTTCCTCAAACCGGGACTTCAGACCCTTCAGAATCTGGATGGTCTGATCCACCGTGGGCTCGTTGACATCAATCTTCTGGAACCGACGCGACAGGGCATGATCTTTCTCAAAGATGCCTCGGTACTCGGTGTAAGTGGTCGCCCCAATGCAGCGAAGCTGTCCTGACGAAAGAGCGGGCTTGAGCAGGTTGCTGGCATCGAGCGTGCCTCCCGATGCAGAACCGGCCCCGATCAGGGTGTGAATCTCATCAATGAACAACACCGAGTGGGGCTGGGCTTTGAGCTGCTTGAGCACCGCCTTGAGCCGCTGCTCAAAATCGCCACGGTATTTGGTTCCGGCCAGCAAAGCCCCCATGTCCAGGGCATAGACCACGGCCTGGTCCAAAATCTCGGGCACCTGCCCCTCGGTAATTCGCCAAGCCAGCCCCTCGGCGATCGCGGTCTTGCCGACACCAGCCTCACCGACGAGCAGGGGGTTGTTCTTCCGTCGACGACAGAGGACTTGAACCACCCGCTCAACCTCGTGTTCCCGTCCAATCAACGGATCAATCTTGCCCTCGGCGGCCAGCTTGTTGAGGTTCACGGTGTACTGGTCCAGTGCAGTGGGCTGTGGGGCCGAACTGCTGGCCGAAGGCTGAGACTCGGACTCGGGAGCGGAAGGCTCCTCGGTGCCATTGGGCGGAACCTGCCCAGCCTTGGTAATGCCATGCGCAATGAAATTGACCACGTCCAGCCGCGTCAGGCCCTGCTGATGCAGGAAGTAGACCGCGTGGGAATCCTTCTCACCAAATATCGCCACCAAGACGTTGGCGCCTGTGACTTCTTTCTTGCCATTCGAAGTCGATTGGACGTGCATGATCGCCCGTTGAATCACCCGCTGAAAACCCAGAGTCGGTTGGGTGTCCACATCATCCGCCCCCGCGACAATGGGCGTCGACTCAGTAATGTGATGAATCAGGCTTTTCCGCAGCGCATCCGAATCCACGGCACAGGCCCGCAGAATCTCTGCCGCGCTGGGGTTATCCAACAAGGCCAGCAGAAGGTGCTCAACGGTGATGAACTCATGTCGCTGCTGGCGGGCCTCGACAAAGGCCATGTGCAGACTGACTTCTAGTTCCTGTGAAATCATGCTTCCTCCATCACGCACTGCAAAGGGTGTTGATGCATTCTCGAAAAACCATTGACCTGCTCTACCTTAGTCTCTGCGACCTCTTTGGTGAAGACCCCGCAGACACCCCGCCCCTCTCGATGGACGCGAAGCATGACGTCTGTTGCTTTTTCACGATTCATTGAAAAGAATTTTTGCAGAACTATGACCACAAATTCCATCGGGGTGAAATCGTCATTTAGCAGCCAGACCGTGTACTGGGGCGGCGGGGCGAGCGTTTCAGGCCGCTTGAGCGTGGCAACTGACCCGTCTTCGGCGGGGTTTTCGGGGGTAAAGGCTGGTCTTTTTGTGGCCATGCGGAAATTTTAGGCACAAATTCGTTGGACAAACCCCTTGGCATTCCATATATTCGAGGGTGGTAGTGCATCGCGCATGCCATGTTGGGGTTCCACTTGACGTGCGGTTTTTATTGTTTCTTTTTT
Organism: Pseudomonadota bacterium; assembly: GCA_041171045.1. Taxonomy (GTDB): domain Bacteria; phylum Pseudomonadota; class Gammaproteobacteria; order Burkholderiales; family Burkholderiaceae_A; genus Hahnella. The sequence continues at coordinate 263 of JBEDMQ010000108.1, read as the reverse complement.
AAAAGGTAGGAAAGCAGGAATGTCTACAGGTACAGTCAAGTGGTTTAACGACGCCAAAGGTTTTGGTTTTATCACCCCCGACGAAGGCGGCGAAGATGTTTTCGCACACTTCTCGGCTATCCAAACCAATGGATTCCGCTCACTCAAAGAAGGCCAAAAGGTGCAGTTCGACATCATCCAAGGCCCCAAGGGTAAGCAAGCCTCCAACATCGTTCCCCAGGGTTAATCTGGCACGATTCAGGCCGTCGCCTTTTGCAGGTGAT
>JBEDMQ010000107.1:0-2665 GCA_041171045.1 Pseudomonadota bacterium | reverse complement strand
GTGCATCGGACTCAGCCACATCGGCAGAGACCAACTTTTTCAACGCAGCCTTGGCCTTGTCCTGGGTCTGAGACTCGACCAGAATCGAGAGAATCTCCGGAATCGCCTGCTCGGGCAACTGAAGTTGGCAGGCCTTGATCATGGCTGACAAGACTTCGCGCTGCTCCCCCAGCGGCATGGGCTGGCCAAAGACATGCAGGCCCTGCGGGATCAGCGTCCCCTCGATCTCATCCAGGTTCTGGCGCAAGGCCTGGAAGGCCTGGTCGACCTGACCGACCCGGTCTTGTTCAAGATCGACTGCTACCGAGAGGTCCAGGGCCCGGGCCTGCTCGACGACGACACTGGCCACGCCACCGACCTCGGAGGCTAGATCTAAGGTTCCTAGGCCATGTATGGGCAGCGCACGCCAACGGTCGAGACTCTGCCGGAGATCAGCCAGGCCTTTGTAGAGGCCGGCCTCGCAGACCGATGGTGTCAGATAGCTGAGGAGCGTCGCGGCCGACCGACGCTTGGCAATCGTGCCCTCGCTGGGGTTGTTAACGGCATAGAGATAGAAGTTGGGCGTCTGTTGAATCAGGCGATCCGGCCAACAGGTGCCGGAGCTACCGGTCTGCTTACCAGGCATGAACTCCATGGCGCCGTGGGTCCCAAAATGAACCATGGCATGCGCCTTCAGATCCTCACGGATGAATCGATAAAACGCACTAAAGGCATGGGTCGGTGCCATGCCCTTCTCAAAGAGCAGCCGCATCGGGTCGCCCTCGTAGCCAAAACCCGGTTGCACCAAGAGTTTGATGCGTCCGAATGACAGGCCCTGTACAAAAAAGCTTCGTCCATTGGTGAGCTGTCGACCCGGCGCTGGGCCCCAGGCCGCCTCAATTTCGTGAAGATGGGGCTCGGCCGCGATGTATTGAGCAACTGGGAGTTCGGCCAAGACATTGGCCTCTGTGCCATGGCGGTGACGATTGCCCTCGAGCAAGGCCTGCCGCAGGGCATTGGCGTCGGCGGGAATATCTTGTACGTCATAGCCGGCAGACCTCAGGGCCCTGAGGGTGTGGACCATGGACTCAAAGACCGACAGATGCGCAGCGGTGCCCACACTGCCACCATTGGGTGGGAAATTAAAGATGATGAGTGCCAGATTTTGGGACTCAACCGGATCGGTTCTCAGCGCCACCAGCCTTTGCACCCGTTGAGCCAACTGCTCCGCTCGCTCCGGACAGGAGACCATATCCAGGGTATTGTCCAGACCATCGAATCGGCAGGCCCGGTGACAACCATGGCAGACCTGGCCAGCCGCTCCTGGACGTCCCCCATAGACCATCGGTGACACAGCACCATCGAGTTCAGGGATGGCCACCATGATGGTGGACTCCACCGGCATCAGGCCTCGATCAGAGTCACCCCAGTCTGCCAGGGTCTGAAACTCAAGTGGGTGGGCAGCTATGTAAGGCACATTAAGGCCGGCGAGCAGCTCCTCTGCGGCCTGAGCATCGTTATAGGCGGGGCCACCGACGAGCGAGAACCCCGTCAGCGACACCACCGCATCGACTGTTGATTGGCCGTCTTTCTTGAAAAAAGCCTCGACGGCCGGTCGAGCATCTAGGCCAACGGCAAAAGCCGGCACCGGCACCAACCCCTGGGCCTGGAGTGCTCGGATCACACCATCGTAATGAGCAGTGTTGCCCGCCAGTAGGTAAGACCGCAGCAAGAGCAGGCCTACACGCGGCCCCGCTGACGCCCTTCCCCGACCAGACAGGCCAGGCAGTTGCTCCAGTTGTTCGGTCAGTCGGCCCGTGAGATCCGGGTGGTACAGACCTGTCTCGGGGTAGAGCACTGGCTCTTGAAAACTGGAAAAGCCCTGCCAACTGGATCGTGGTCCCTTGGTGTAACGGGAGACCAGACAGGTGGTCAGGGCCACCATGTTGTCCTCAGATCCACCCAGCCAGTATTGCAAGGACAAAAAGTAAATCCGAACGTCCTGGGCCGTTCCCGGAATGAAGCGAAGAATCTTCGGCAGGCGACGAAGCATGCGCATCTGGGCCGCCCCACCCGTGTTAGTAGCACTGCGACCAGAGTCACCACCGGCTGAACTTCCAGACTTGCCACGCAGGCGCTTGAGCAGACTCATCAAGCCACCACTGGGCTTGCTCATGTCAAAGCGATCTAGTCGTGTGAGCTTGACCACTTCAGCAGCCGACATGATGCAGAGCATGGCGTCGACCCGGTCACGAGCCGCCTGCAGATCCGCCAAGATCGGTTTGAAATGGTCTTCCAAAAACAGCATGGAGACCACCAAGATATTGGCTCGAGCAATGGCAGCCTGAACCGAGGCCAGGGCATCAGTAGAAGCGCTGAACTCTGAGGCGGCATGCATTTCCAAGACCAGTCCGGGGTGCTGCTTGGCCAGACGACGGGCTGCCATGGCCGTCGCCGAAGACAGGTGGGTGTCCATGGTGACAATCACCATGTTGACCGTCTCAGCCTGTGAGCGCTTATCGAGGCTGGGCATAGAAGGCTTTGGCCTCATAGAGGGTGTCCCGTTGGATCATGCTCACGCCATGCGCCTGGGCGTAGCGCTCGGTGTTGCGCTTGGCCTTGCTGCGAACAAAGAATGGAATTCGTCCCAGTTCTTTCTGAGCCTCGTCACTCCAAGCCAGCGGAG
>JBEDMQ010000106.1:0-13725 GCA_041171045.1 Pseudomonadota bacterium | reverse complement strand
CATCATCACGGTCACGAGCATGAACTGGAGCCAGAGTACGGGCTGCCTGAGGCATTGCCAGAGCAGGAGCGAATTGTCTGGCAGGGCAGTCCCAGTGCGACGGCCCTCTTTCAGCGTGTCTTTCATGCCCGCGGCCTGGTGGTCTACTTCAGCCTCCTGATTGGCCTGAGAGTGGCTTTGGCCTATCAGCCGGATCAGGGCTGGGGCGTCGCGCTTCGGGAGGCCAGTTGGATGATTCCGGTTGCTGCTGTCGCCGTGATGGTGTTCGGCATCGTGGCCTGGCTGATGGCCAAAACCACGGTCTACACGATCACCACGCGACGGGTGGTGATGCGAATTGGGATCGTGCTCAACGTCACCTTTAACCTGCCGTTCAAGCGGGTTGCATCCGCTGACCTGCGTCTCGGGTCTGCTGGTGTCGGAGACATTGCCTTGACTCTGGTGCCTGAGGACAAGATCGCCTTTCTACACCTCTGGCCGCATGCCAAGCCATGGACCTTGGCCCATCCGGTGCCCATGATGCGTTGTCTGCCCGCAGCAGAGCAGGTCGGCCGTTTGCTTCATCAGGCCTGCGCCCAGTGGGCGGGTCGCCCCTTGGCCAGTACGCCAGCGTCAAACAGCCGAGACGTCGAGCAGCACCGAGACTATTCGGGCCATCGTGAAGTGGTGAACGGTTGATGGATCGTTCGAGTCCACGCCTGATCTCCCGGCCCAAGCTAGAAGGCTGGCCCTTGGCCAGCATCGGCAGTCTGTTGTTGGCGAGCCTGTTATTGGCCGGTTGGTCCGCCCATGAGAAGAGAGAGCGTCTGGCGTTGGCCGACCAGGGATCCGTTCCCGCTTATCAGGGAACCAGCAGCATGGTCTCCCGAAACCTGACGTTTCGAGATGAGCCGGACTCCAGCATCTCGGTCCGAGATTCGGACACCGGGCAACGGTTGGCCAGTATCGAGGGCGAGGCCGGGTTTGCACGAAGCGTCCTTCGAAGCTTGGCTCGCACGCGTCTGAAGGCAGGGCATGGCCCTGATCGGCCATTTACCTTGACCAGGACCGAGCAGGGGGGGCTGGTGCTCTCCGACGCTCTGACTGGTGAGCGGATTGATTTGGCAGCCTTGGGACCCACCAATGCCGGTGTGTTTGCGCTGTATTTGAAGTGATGTTTGTTTGAAAGATAGAAAGAGAGGGGTCGTATGAGTGAGCATTCAGAGGTATTTGCTGCAGCCAGTGCCGCACATGAGCGCATGGCCGCCAGAAATCGTGAGATCAATGAGGCCACCCGAAAGGCCCAGCAGGACACGCTGCTGACCCCCCGTTTTTACACAACCGATGCAGCCGCGATCAACCGGGTCTCGGTGGACGCCCTGCGCGAAGAGTGGGATGCCTTGATGGCCGAGTTCGAGGCTGACAACAACGATGACCACTTTCAGCGTCCTGCCGAACTCATTGGCCACAACTACGCCCAGGATCTAGAGCCTGAGCTTTACAAGGAATTCAGTGACTTCTTGATCAGCTCCGTTACATCGGAGTTTTCGGGCTGTGTGCTCTACGCTGAGCTTAAAAAGAAGGTCGACAATCCAGACATGAAGGCCGTGTTCGGTTACATGGCCCGGGACGAATCCCGGCACGCCGGATTCATCAACCAGTGGCTCAAGGACTTTGGAATTGGTGTGGACCTGGGCCTACTGACTAAGATCAAGAAATATACCTACTTCCGTCCGAAGTTCATTTTTTACGCGACCTATCTCTCAGAGAAGATTGGTTATGCGCGCTACATCGCCATCTATCGACAGGTCGAAAAGAACCCCGCCCATCGCTTTCATCCCATTTTTAAATGGTTCGAGAAATGGTGTAACGACGAGTTTAGGCATGGAGAGGCCTTCGCTTTGCTCATGCGAGCCAATCCTGACTTGCTACGAGGCGTGAATCTCTATTGGATTCGGTTTTTCCAGTTGGCCGTCTTTGCCACCATGTTTGTTCGGGACCATACCCGGCCGGTGATGCATCGGGCCTTGGGCTTCGATCCCACCGACTACGACATGCAGGTCTTGGAGATCACCACGCAGATCTGCAAGCAGGTCTTTCCCGTCACGCTGCAAATCGATCACCCCGACTTCCTGCGTCTGCTGAAAGTCCTCTGTGACGTTCAGGACGGCGTCGATGCTGCGCGGGCCCGTGGTGGTCTGATCGGGCGGGCACAATTGGCCTGGCAGGCTGCACGTGGCGCCTGGACCTTTGCCCGGCTGTATTTCATGCCTACTTGTCGGGCGCCCTTGCCAGCGCAGGCCCGTCTTGCGCCGACCTGGTAGACCACGATGATGATCCTCGCCGCTCTGGCGATTGCCCTGCTGTCCTGGTGGCTCTTGACTGGCCTGGTGCTCTGGGGCAGTCGGGGTAGCGCGTTACGTCAGCGATTCTCCATGGCGGTCTGGTCGGTGGGTCTGATGGTGGGCCTCTCGGTTCACGCCGAGGCAAGCCGATCAGACACTGTGGTGGCGAGCCTGCTGTGTTTTCTGGCTGTGCTCGCCGTCTGGGCCTGGCAGGAGGCTGCCTTTCTGGTGGGAGTGGTCACTGGCCCCAACCGGGCGCGGGCGACCCCAGACCTGGTGGGCTGGCGTCGGTTCTGGCGGGCTTTTTTGACCGTCTCGCATCACGAGTTGGCGTTGTTGGCCTTGTTCGCAGCCTTGCTGATGCCGTCGATAGGAGCCAGCAATCAGACTGGTCTGGCGACCTTTGCCGTGTTGTGGATCATGCGTCTGTCGGCCAAGCTCCACCTCATGCTGGGTGTCAAGAATTTCTACGAGGAGTTCCTGCCCACGCGTCTGTCGCACATGGCCAGCTATTTCAGGCGTCGTGACTTCAATTGGCTCTTGCCCCTGAGCGTGGGCGCTGGATTGTGGATGGCCTATGCCCTGTGGAACCTGATCCAGGGCGCGAGCCAACCCAGCGGGATTGCCTTTGGTTTTTCACTGGTGCTGGGTCTGGTGATTCTGGCTGTCATCGAGCACGTGCTGCTCTTTCTGCCCTGTCAGCCCCAGCGGCTCTGGAGCTGGGCCCTTCGGTCCGACTCCTCGATCATTCGCGAACGAATTGGGTGATCAGAACCAGCCGCTCAGGTTTTTACGCGCGCGCAGTTTGGGCTGGAGGTTTGCCAGAAATGGAATCGCATCCTCTGCGGATCGATGTAAAAACCAGCTGCCGTAGGCAGCCACGATGGCCAGGATGAGAAGCAGTTCGATCATGTTGAGGGTCCTTTTTAGCTTAGCGTTTCGGAGAGGTGAACCAGGGTCTGTCCGCGGGCCCTGGCAGCGGTCTGTTGATGCCAGCTGGGGCGTCTCCAGCAGTTAAAGCCATGGTCAACACCCGGATGCATCACGATGCGAACATTGTCCCGGCCATGCAGGCTCTGACGGACCGCCTGGACTGCTTTGTTGGGGATGTAGGCGTCTTTCTCCGCGAAGTGAAAGAGCAGGGGGCAAGAGATGTCCTCGACCAATTCAAGGTGTTGGTCAATGCCACCGCCGTAGTAACAGACGGCTGTGTCCACGCCCGCCCTGGCGGCGGCCACAAACGACAGCATGCCACCCATACAAAACCCCACCGAACCCACCAGACCGGTGCAACTGTCCAGGTGCTTGACGGCCTCCACACTGCGCTGAAGGTCAGCGGCGGCGAGGTCTACGTTGAGGCGCGACAACAAACCCAGGCCCTTCTCGAACCCCACCGCGTCATAGGCGAGGTCGGTCCTGGGAGACTCCCGCCAGAAAATGTCTGGGGCTATCACCACAAAACCATCCGCTGCGTACTGGTCAGCCACCGCCCGAATGTGCTCGTTGACGCCAAAAATCTCTTGGATCAGGAGCAGACCAGGGCCACGACCGGTAGCCGGCTCGCTCACGTAAGCCTCAAAGGGGCGCCCATCGGCGCTGGGAACTGAAATCCATCGGCTGGTCATAGTGTCTGGGACCTTTCTGGTTCGATTGACCACATCGCCGAGATCTTGACATGACCAAAACACAACTTCAAAGCATGAAACCCACTAATGGGGGTGGGAAAACCCCACGCCGCCCGCTCATCGCTGCCCTGGCCTGGCTGGTTGGTCTGGGGGGCGCTGGGAGCCTGCAGGCCTCATCTGGGGTATCGACAACCAAGCCACAGGCGGCCCAGCAGGTCATAGGACGCCTGGCCTGGGACGTGAGCGAGGTGAGCGTGGGCCAGTTTCGCAATTTCGCCCGCAGCACAGGATTTGTCAGTCGGGCCGAGAGAGAAGGCGGTGGCTACATCTATGAGTTTGGCTGGACCAAGAAGTCTGGCTGGACTTGGCAGAGCCCATTCGGCCGACCGGCCGCTGACAACGAGCCAGCGGTTCACCTGACCTTTGATGAGGCGCAACGAGCCTGCCGTTTTTTTGGCAAACGTCTGCCCACCGATTCAGAATGGGTCTCTGCGGCTTATACCGAGCAGCGGCCCACGCCACCGAGCCCATTTCAGGCTGGCCGACAGTACCGGTGGCCCAATGGTGATACACCCAAGGCCAGCCACTGCCTGTCGGGATGCGGCGGTTACCCCGGGCTGGCGCCGCAGGGCGTGTTGGACCGTGGTGTTGGACATGTGGCCGTTGACCGCACCCCACCCGGTGTGAATGGCCTTCGGGACATGGGCGGCAACGTCTGGGAGTGGGTCGATACCGGCCAAGGCTCGGAGCGCATCACCAGGGGGGCTTCCTGGTGGTACGGACCCGAGCGGCAGCTGGTGGATGATGTGGCTACCAAGCCTCGCGACACCAGGGTCGCGTATATTGGGTTTCGATGTGTTCAGGAAATGAAATAGATGTTGAATTCGATTAAAAAAATCTCCTTCAAAACAAAACTCCTCGCGGTCATTGGTCTGCTGGTCCTTGTGGCGGTGGTCTGGCGTCAGACCAGACCGGTCGAGGTGCAGTCGACCCCCGTGGTCACAGCCTTCCCCTCGTCTCTGATGTCCACCTTAAATGCGAGTGGCTATGTGGTGGCTCAGCGAAAGGCGGCCATCTCCACCAAGGCCCAGGGGCGCCTGGAATGGCTGGGGGTTGCTGAAGGCTCGGTGGTCAAACAGGGACAGTTGCTGGCTCGCCTGGAGCGACAGGAGTTGACGGCGCAGTTGGCGCAGGCCAAGGCACAGGTGGGCTTGGCTCAGGCTGAACTGGACGATGCCATTCGTGAATATGAACGATCCAAGTCTCTGCTGGCCAAGCAGTACATCTCTCAGGCTGCAGCAGACTCTGCCAGGGCTCGATTCGAAAAGGCTCGAGCTCAACAGACTGCCTCGGCGGCTGCTCAGGCGGTGGCGCAGGCGGCCTTTGACCAGTCAGAAATACGGGCTCCCTTTGATGGCGTGGTGCTGACCAAAAATGCAAATGTGGGTGACAACATCACGCCCTTTTCATCAGCTGCTGACAGCAAGGGTGCGGTGGTGACCATCGCTGACATGACCACGCTGGAGGTGGAGGCTGATGTCTCCGAGTCTAGTCTGGGCAAGATCCGAATTGGCCAGCCAGTGGAGATCGGTCTCGATGCACTGCCCAGCGAGCGTTTTTCAGGGGTGGTGGCCCGGATGGTGCCGACCATTGATCGAGCCAAGGCGACTCGGCTGGTCAAGCTCAAGTTCAACCAGATCGACCCCAGAATCCTGCCGGACATGTCAGCCAAGGTCTCCTTTTTAGACAAACCACTGCCGCCCGAGCAACGCAAGCCAGTGGTGGGAGTCAACCAGGCCGCCGTGCTGACACAGGGCGATGAGTCTGCGATTTTTGTCATTGAATCCGACCGTCTGAAACGGATGACGCTGCCCAAGCCCCTGGCCACCATGGGCGAGTTGGTGCTGGTCCCGGGACTGAAATCCGACCAGCGGGTGGTGCTTCGGCCCGCTGCGGGACTTCGCGATGGACAATCCGTAAGGTCTGCCAAGCAGTGATCGATGTTCAAGCATTGGGGAAGTACTACCAGCGAGGTGATCAGCAGATCACGGTCCTCGACGGCCTCAACTTAACGGTCAACGATGGCGAGTTTGTGGCGCTCATGGGCCCCTCAGGGTCTGGCAAGAGCACGCTTCTCAATCTGATCGCAGGCATTGATCGGCCGAGCGCCGGTCGAATCATCATCGATGGCATCGATGTTGGCCAACTGAGCGAATCGGAGTTGGCCAAGTGGCGTGCCAGACATGTTGGGTTCATTTTTCAGTTCTACAACCTGATTCCGGTGCTCACTGCGGCCGAGAACGTTGCACTGCCCCTGACGCTGACTGACTGTCCCGCAGCCGAGCGTGCTGATCGCGTGGCCAAGGCCTTGGCCGCCGTTGGTCTATCAGATCGTGCTGGGCATATTCCCAGTGAACTCTCTGGCGGTCAGCAACAGCGTGTTGCCATTGCCCGGGCCTTGATCACCAATCCCAGCCTGATTGTGGCGGACGAACCGACCGGTGATTTGGATCGCAAGTCAGCCCAGGATGTGTTGGCCATGCTCCAGCAGCTCAACCGTGAGCGCGGCAAGACGATTGTCATGGTGACCCACGACCCCAAGGCTGCTGACGCAGCCGGTCGGGTGGTGCATCTGGAGAAGGGTCAGCTCATGGCGCAGGCCAGTCACTGACAGAATCGATGCTGTTATTTCGTCTGGTCTTTCTGAACATCTGGCGCAACCGTGGGCGTGCGATCTTGACGCTGTTGGGACTGGTGGTGGCCGTGCTGGCTTTTGGTCTGTTGTCGACGGTCGTTCGGGCTTGGTACTCGGGGGCTGAGTCGGCCAGTCAGGCTCGACTCATCACTAGAAGTGCTGTGTCGCTCATTTTTCCGTTGCCCCTCTCATACGGGGACCGGATCCGCCAGGTCGACGGTGTCCAGGCCATGACCGTCTCGCGATGGTTCGGTGGAGTCTACAAAGACACCAAGAATTTTTTCCCTCAATTCGCCGTTGACCCAGAGACCTACTTTCAGATCTATTCCGAGTATCGACTGACCGACGAGGAGAAGGCTCGATTCTTCCGCGATCGTCGCAGTGCAGTGGTAGGGCGTCGCCTGGCTGACACCTATGGCTTTCAGGTGGGTGATTTGATCAGCCTCAAGGGTCAGTTGTTTCCTGGTCAGTGGGAGTTTCTGGTCGCAGGCATCTACGAAGGCGCTGAGGAAAAGACCGACACCAACAAGATGTACTTTCATTGGGCTTACCTTAACGAGGAAATCAAGCGCCGCAACATCTCCCGCGATGCGGACAGCGTTGGTGTTTTTATCACCAGCGTGCAGGGGGCTGACCAGGCGGCTGCTGTGGGCTTGGCCATTGACGGCCTCTTTCAGAACTCGCCCAAGGAGACGTTGACGGAGACCGAGCAGGCTTTCCAACTGGGCTTTGTGGCCATGACCGAGGCCATTGTGGTGGCGATACGAGCGGTGTCGTATGTGGTCATTCTGATCATCATGGCCGTCATGGCCAACACCATGAGCATGACGGCCCGCGAGAGGACTAGCGAGTATGCAACCCTCAAGGCCTTGGGCTTCTCGCCGTTTTTTGTGGCCGGGCTGATTGCGGCCGAGTCCCTCTTGTTGGCTGTTCTGGGCGGCCTCATTGGCATTGGTCTGACTTACCCATTGGCTGAGGCCTTTCATTCGGCGACCGGAACACTCTTTAAGAGCTTCGTAGTCTCTCTAGACACCAACCTGATGCAAATGGTGGCGGCGATCGTCACTGGGCTATTTGCCGCTCTCTGGCCGGCGATCAAGAGTTATCGAATTCGCATCGTCGAGGGCCTTCGGGCCATTTAGGACGGGTTCTCATGGCCTGGTCCGCAATTCCCATTCAGTACAGTCTGCGCAACCTCTGGGTGCGAAAGACCACCACGCTGTTGACGGCTTTGGGCATGGCGCTGGTGGTCTACGTCTTTGCGGCGGTGCTCATGCTGGAGGCTGGTCTGCGCAACACACTCGTGAACACCGGTGAGGCTGACAACATGGTGATCACCCGACAGGGCACCGCCACCGAGGTCCAGAGTTCGATCGATCCATTGCAGGCCTCTATTGTCGCCAGTCTGCCTGAGGTGGCCAGTCGCATCGAGCCGTTGGCGTCCTATGAGACGGTGGTCTTGATCAACCTGGACAAGCGAGAGACCGGGCGGCCGTCCAATCTGGTGATTCGTGGTCTGAACGAGGCCGGCCGCGAGCTGCGTCGGCAGGTGAGCTTGGTATCGGGTCGCGTCCCGCGACCAGGTACCGATGAGGTCATGGCTGGTCTGGCTGCCTCCAGGCAGTTTGTGGGTCTCGAACTGGGAGGGTCAGTTCGTTTTGCCGGTCGTGACTGGCCGGTCGTTGGTGTCTTCGACGGCGGTGGCAGTGGCTTCGACAGTGAACTCTGGGCGGATGCGGATGTTTTGCGTCAGTCCTTTCGTCGCAGCAGCTACTCGAGCGTGATTGTGCGTCTCTTGGACCCCGCCAAGGCACAGGCCTTTGCCGAGCGCGTTCAGGCAGATCCCAGGCTACCGCTTCAGGCAAAATCAGAGCGAGAGTTTTATGCAGAGCAGTCCGAGACGCTGTCTCGCTTTATCAAGATTCTCGGACTGACGTTGACGGTGATTTTTTCGATCGGCGCTGTGATCGGCGCCACCATCACCATGCAGTCGGCAGTAGCCACGCGTGTGGCGGAGATCGGCACGCTGCGAGCCTTGGGTTTTGCCAGGCAGGCCATCTTGTTGGCCTTTCTTGCTGAGGCGATTGCCCTGTCTTTGGTGGGGGGAGCGATCGGTCTGGGCCTGGCCAGCCTGATGCAGGCCATCGAATTTTCAACCACCAACTTTCAGAGTTTTTCGGAACTGTCGTTTGGTTTTCTGCTCACACCTGGCATCGTGATACAGGCTCTGGTGTTTTCGATTCTCATGGGAACCGTTGGTGGCATGCTGCCCGCCATTCGGGCCTCCCGCATCGCCATTGTGGAGGCGCTTCGTGCGGCCTAGTCAGAATGCCTGGCGATTTGGATTCTGGTTGGCCTGGCGGGACCGTCGGGCCAGCCACCTGCGTCTCATGGCCTTGGTCTTGATGGTGACCGTCGCGGCCACCTCCGCCGTCGGATTTCTAGCCAGCCGAGTGCAACAAGCCTTGTTCGCCGACGCCCAAGCCAGCCTTGGGGGCGATCGACTACTGGTCTCCGACCGCCCCATTCCCTCTGACTGGATCCAGGCCGCACGCCAGGGGGGGCTGACGTTTACGCAGGGGGCCCAATTTCCCTCCATGGCGTTGGGACCTGCTGGCTCAGCCTTGGTGTCGGTAAAGGCGGTCCAGGAGGCCTATCCACTGAAGGGACGTCTGCAGGTCGATGCGGACCGCCCATTGGGCGAAGATGATGTCTATCTCGATCAGTCGCTGTCGGCTCGACTGGGGGTCAGACTCGGGGACCGTATTGACCTGGGGGCCAGCCGTCTTCGCGTGTCGGGCTGGATTCTGCAAGAACCGGACCGAGGCATTGGCTTTGTCAATTTCTCGCCCAGGGTCTTGATGCGTCAAGAGTCCTTGGCCAGGACTGGACTTCAGACTGCAGGCAGTCGCATCAGCTATCGCCTCTGGGTGGCTGGCTCAGCAGAGGGTTTGGCCCAATTTGACCAACTGGTTCAGCCGACCATCGGGGCGGGTCAGCGTTACGAGACCCTGGACAATGCGCGTCCTGCGCTCAAGGAAACTTTGGTGAGGGCTCAACGGTTTCTGAGTCTCTCCGGCATGGTGGTCTTGCTGATGTCCTGTGTAGCCTTGGTCTTGGCAGCTCGGCAGATGGCGGATCGGGCTTTGCCAACTCTGGCTGTTCTCAAGGCGACTGGGGCCAGCCGGCAGTCGTTGGTGATCTATTGGGTGCTCAAGCTTTTGATGACGGGCGCAGCTGGATTGGCCGTGGGGCTCCTGGTGGGGTTTTCTGTGAGCATTGGATTGGCATCGATCCTGTCTGAGCTGCTGGGCCGTAGCTTGAGTGTTGATGCAACCGATGGTCGACTCTGGATGGGCCCTGCCTTTCAAGCCTCTGTCCTGTGCTTCGGACTACTCGCCTTGTTTGCCTGGCCTGCGGTTCGCCGGGTCCTTCAGGTAAGCCCTTTGGCCAGCCTTCGGTCTCAGCAGCAAGATCCGCAGCCAGGCTCTGCATCCAGTCCTGGCGTCTGGTCTAGGCGTCGGGCCTCGCTGGCACGCTGGCTCATGCTCACGATCGGCGTGCTGGGTTTGCTGTGGTTTGGCAGTGGAGATTTAACCCTGGGCCTATCGGTCGGCTTGGGTTTTTTAGTCTTGGCGACAGTGTCGGCATTGGTGTTGTCGGGGCTTTTTGCTGGGTTGTCGAGGGCGCTGCGTGTAAGGGCTCTGACGTCTTGGTCCTTCTATGCCCTTGCGCAGTCTCTTCGTCGACGCAGGGCGAGCCTGGTCCTGCAGGGGCTGGGGCTTACACTGGCCTTGGGCGCTCTGGGGTTGCTGATTTTTCTTCGGGCCGATCTGGTGGAGGCCTGGGGCCGCAGCCTGCCGGATCAGGCCCCTAACCGTTTTGTTCTGAATATCCTGCCGGAAGAACGGGAGTCGGTTGCCAGGCGCCTTCAGGCTCTTGGTGTGCAAGACCTACAGCTCTATCCGATGGTGCGGGGCCGACTGGTCGGCATCAACGACCGAATGGTGGGCCCAGATGATTTTGAGGATGATCGGGCAAAGCGGCAGCTCGATCGTGAGCTCAACCTGTCCTATGCCGCGGTCTTACCGGCTCACAATCAGTTGGTCCAGGGCCAGCCCCTGAGACCCGATCGACCTGAGGTCTCGGTGGAGCAGACATTGGCCAAATCTCTCGGATTGCAGTTGGGTGATCGCCTCACGTTTGACATCGCCGGTGAGTCTATTTCGGCCACGGTCAGTAGCATTCGGGCACTGCGATGGGATTCGATGGCCGTTAACTTTTTTATGGTTCTAAGCCCTAGCCTGATTCAGGATCAGGCCCAGACCTTCATCACGTCGTTTCATGCTCCTGCGGCCATCAGCAATCAAGTGGACCGCCTGGCTGCTGAATTTCCATCGCTGACGGTCGTGAACCTCGATGGCATTCTTCGTCAGCTTCGGCAGGTCCTCGATCAGACCGGTTTTGCGGTTCAAGCCCTGTTTGTCTTTAGTCTGGTCGCGGGAGTCTTGATTCTGGTGACCTCGTTGTCAGTGACCAAGGCCGATCGAATTCGCGAGGCTGGGGTGCTGAGAGCTTTCGGTGCGAGTCATCGACAGCTCCAGCAGGCCCAGCGCCTTGAGCTGCTGGTTTTGGGAGCCGTTTCTGGCCTGGCCGCGGCCATCTGGTCGCAGGCCATGGGCTGGGGTGTTGCCCGATTTGCCTTTGAGCTCCCCGTGGCGATTAACTGGGTCAGCATGTTGCAGTTATCAGTGGCAGGTGTTGGGCTGGCCTGGTTTGGCGGTTGGCTGGTCCTTCGCGAGGTCAGCCGGGTACCGCCTGTTCAGATCCTGAGGCACCTTTCGGGTTAACCCCAGCAATTTTCCACACTGCAAAAACAGCATTCCACATAGTGGAATATTGATGTTGCGTAACACCTATTTCATTTCTCATTGTGCAAACCATTCTTTCATAATACAAAAAATCAACCTAAATTATTGTTTTTAATCATTAAAAAATTTACAAAAAAACAAAATATTTAGCGATGCAAGGCAGCAAACCCCCTAGGATGAAGACACCAAATTCATCCTTTAGGGAGTCCTACCATGGCAACGCGTGAACAAGAAGCACAGAAACTTCAAAAAGACTGGTCTGAAAACCCCCGGTGGCGCGGCATCAAGCGCGGTTACACCGCCGATGACGTGGTCCGCCTGCGTGGGTCTTTGCAGCCTGAGCACACCCTGGCCAAGCGCGGCGCAGAGAAGCTCTGGAATCTCGTTAACAACGAACCCTTTGTTAACAGCCTCGGCGCCCTGACGGGCAACCAGGCCATGCAGCAGGCCAAGGCCGGTCTCAAGGCCGTCTACCTCTCAGGCTGGCAGGTCGCTGGCGATGCCAACCTGGCCGGCGAGATGTATCCGGACCAGTCCCTCTATCCCGCCAACTCCGTCCCTCAGGTCGTTCGTCGCATCAACAGCACCCTGACCCGTTGTGACCAGATCCAGTGGATGGAAGGTAAGAACCCATCCGACGCCGATTACATCGACTATTTCCTGCCCATCGTCGCCGACGCTGAGGCAGGTTTTGGTGGCGTCCTCAATGCCTTCGAACTTATGAAGTCCATGATCGATGCCGGCGCTTCTGGCGTTCACTTCGAGGACCAACTGGCCTCCGTCAAGAAGTGTGGCCACATGGGTGGCAAAGTCCTGGTGCCCACCCGTGAGGCCGTTGCCAAGCTGGTCGCTGCACGTCTGGCGGCTGACGTGATGGGCGTACCGACTGTGCTGCTGGCCCGTACCGATGCCGAGGCGGCCGATCTCGTTACCTCTGACGTTGATGACAACGACATGCCCTTCCTCACCGGTGAGCGCACCGTCGAGGGTTTCTATCGCACCAAGAACGGCCTTGAGCAGGCCATCTCCCGCGGTCTGGCTTATGCCCCTTATGCCGACATGATCTGGTGTGAGACCGGTACGCCTGATCTGGCCTATGCCCGCGCATTTGCCGAAGCCATCCACAAGCAGTTCCCGGGCAAGCTACTCGCCTACAACTGCTCGCCCTCGTTCAACTGGAAGAAGAACCTGGATGACGCCACGATTGCCAAGTTCCAGCGCGAACTCGGTGCCATGGGTTACAAGTTCCAGTTCATCACCCTGGCCGGCTTCCACAGCCTGAACTACTCCATGTTCAACTTGGCTCATGGCTATGCCCGCAACAACATGACTGCCTTCGTCGAACTGCAGCAGGCCGAGTTTGCTGCCGCTGAAAAAGGCTTCACAGCCGTGAAGCACCAGCGTGAGGTGGGCACCGGTTACTTCGATGCCGTGACCACGACCATCGAGCGTGACGCGTCTACTGCAGCCCTGCATGGGTCTACCGAAGACGAACAGTTCTTTGACAACAAGGCTGGCTCCAAAAAAGTCGCCTAAACACCAGCTTCTGAGGAGGAGACCCCCAGCTCACAATACCCAGAATGGGTTGGGGACAACAAGGGGAGGTGACGGGTGCGATCCATCCGTCCGACACACAAAAGGGAGGTGCACCACACCTCCCTTTTTTTATTGGCTTTGTCGGCCGCGGGGCACCGACGGGCTGGCGTCTGGGCTACGCGCTTTGCGAGTGGGGGTGGATCGGTTAGAGGCTCCCTTGGCTGATGCCGCCGGTACAAAAGGCTTGGCTTCTCTGAGCAGCTCGAAACTGGCTGATGCATCCTGCCCGAGTTGCTTGACCAGCCATGGCATGGCCTCGCGACAGGCTTGTTCCAGGCCATACGGGGGGTTGAGCACAATCACATGGCTACCCATCAGGCCGAGGCCATCCTTGAGGGGATCCCTGACGCGAAAGGCAACATGCAGCTTGTTGGCCACTGGCATGTTCATCACCTGGCGGACGAATCGATCCACTTCAAAGCGTTGGAGCATGGGCAGCCAAATGACATAGCAGCCAGACGCAAAGCGAGCCACGGCATCGCGCAGGGCTGCGATGGCTTTGTCGTAGTCGGTCTTGATCTCGAACGACGGATCCATCAGCACCAAGGCCCTTCGGGAGATGGGTGGCAAGGCGGCCTTTAATTGGGCGAAGCCGTCGGACTTTAGGGCTTTGA
>JBEDMQ010000105.1:0-8972 GCA_041171045.1 Pseudomonadota bacterium | reverse complement strand
CAGCCCATGGCCTTTCGGGCAGTCCTTCGGCTCATGCCCCAGGTCAAAGAGACGATCATCAATGCCAATCGCAACCTCGGGGCCTACGAGAACTTTGGGGCAGAGGTGGTGATGGACACCTTGGAAGGTTTTCAGGGCCCGTTGGCTGGCTTTCTGGCTGGGCTGTCGGTCTCGACCACACCTTATCTGCAGGCGGTACCGTGTGATGTGCCGAATTTCCCAGAGGATTTGGTCCAACGATTATTAGAGGCCGCCATGCGAGAAAACGCGCCACTGGCCATGCCCGTCACGGTGGAGTCCGATGGTCGGCGCCAGACGCATCCGGTCTTTCTGTTGATGCGGGCCGACGTCCATGACAGCTTGATGCAGTATGTGACCAAGGGCGGTCGCAAGATTGACCAGTGGACCAAGACCCTCCAGGCCTTGGAGGTGGAATTCCCTGATAGCCAAGCCTTCTTCAACGTCAATACGCTTGACGAACTCAAAGAACTGGAAGGCCGTAGCTAGGTCCTGCTCTATCAACATGTCTGCGCTGACCAATCTCGATCAAATCGTCTCCTGTATCACTGGCTACGACCCAGAGGCCTTGCCGGTTGACAAGGCCCTGGAGGTCATCGATGGCTTGTGTGCCCCAGTGCTGCAGGACTTGGCCACTGAGCGTGTAGCCGTCCGCGATGCCCTGGGCCGAATCCTAGCCCAGGACCTGATCTCTCCCATCGATGTGCCCAGCCATGACAATGCTGCGATGGATGGTTTCGCATTCGATGGCGGCCTGCTGGCTGGCGCAGCCGAGCAGGTTCGTCTGACGGTGGCGGGTGAGGCCTTCGCGGGTCGTCTCTTTGAGGGGGCCTGTCCACCGGGATCTTGTATTCGCATCATGACGGGTGCGGTGATGCCCGCCGGTTGTGACACCGTGATCCCCCAGGAATTCACCGAGCGTCAAGGTGAGCAGGTGGTGTTTCTGAGCCGCGCTGTGCGCCAGGGTGACAACCGTCGACTGGCCGGCGAGGATCTGACCAAGGGCAAGGCGGCCCTTCAGGCTGGTCGGCTGATTCGGCCAGCGGATTTGGGCTTGGCCGCCTCGCTGGGCTACGCCGAGTTATCAGTCCGGCGACGCCTCCGGGTGGCCTTTTTCTCAACCGGTGACGAACTGCGTTCGGTGGGAGAGGTCCTGGAGCCAGGCTGTGTTTACGACAGCAACCGTTACACCATTTTTGGCATGCTCAGTCGCCTCGGCGTGGACGTGGTGGACATGGGAGTCATCCCTGACCAGCCTCAGGCTCTGGAGCAGGCCTTTCGTCAGGCGGCCGCTTCGGCAGATGCCATCGTGACATCTGGCGGCGTGTCGGTCGGAGAGGCGGATTTCATCAAGGCCATGATGGCCAAGCTTGGCGACGTGACGTTCTGGCGCATCGCCATGCGGCCCGGTCGGCCCATGGCCTTTGGCCGCATCTGGTCTGGGGAACGCGTGGGTCAGGGCGACTCGGCGGTGTTGTTTGGACTGCCCGGCAACCCGGTCGCAGTGATGGTGACGTTCTACATCTTTGTTCGACATGGCCTGCTGACGATGATGGGCGCTCCCAAAGAGCAGTCCATGCCCATGTCGGCCATCAGTGACGAACGCATTCCCAAAAAGCCTGGTCGAACCGAGTATCGACGTGGCCAACTCTTCGTGGGCGCCGATGGCCGTACCTTTGTGCGGACGACCGGCGGTCAGGGCTCCGGCATTCTCAGATCCATGAGCGATGCCAATTGCCTGGTGGTGCTGGGGCATCAGACCTCGGTCATAGAAAAAGGGGAGCCCGTGGTGGTGCTCCCCTTTGACAGCCTGGTCTAGCGCAGCTTACTGGGCGTTACCAAAAAACAGCTGTTCGCCGCCGATTTTGTAGGCCGCGATGACGGATTGACCACGCTTCGAGACCACCCAGTCCGCAAATTTCTGTGCGCTGTCTTTTTTCACATGGGGGTGCTTGGCTGGGTTTACAACAATCACGCCGTACTGGTTGAAGAGCGCCTTGTCGCCCTCAACCAAAATAGACTGCTCACCGCGATTCTTGAAGTTGGCCCAGGTGGCCCGGTCTGAGAGAACGTAGGCTGATTTGGCGGAGGCGGTGTTCAGTGCAGCGCCCATGCCACAGCCGCATTCGGCGTAACCCTTGCCTTTGTCGCTGACGCCAGCCGCCGCCCAATACCGCAGTTCGGCCGCATGGGTTCCGCTTTTGTCTCCGCGCGAAATGAAGGCGGCGTTGGATTTGGCGACTGCCGAAAGGCCGTTGTTGATGCTATTGCCCTTGGCCTTGGCGGGGTCCGACTTGGGTCCAATCAAGACAAAGTCGTTGTACATGACGTCTTTGCGGGTCAGACCAAATCCATCGGCCACAAACTGCTCCTCCTGCTTTTTGTCATGAACGAACAGAACGTCGGCATCGCCACGCCTGGCCATGTCAATCGCCTGTCCCGTTCCAACGGCAACGACTTTTACGCCAATGCCAGTGTCCTTCTTGAACTCGGGCAGCATAAAACCGAGCAGACCGCTGGCCTCGGTCGAGGTGGTGGAGGCCATGGTGATGGTCTCAGCGGCCTGGGCCATGGGCTGAACCCCAAAGGCTGCAACAGCAGCCAAGGCCAGAAACTGACGACGAAGGCGTTGGGTGGTTCTAATCATCTGACAGCGACTCCCGAATGCGATTGAGAGGAGTCGCTAGGCTAGTCAGTCAGGCAGCCATTTGCGATATGTAGTGTGCTTCATAGCGATTGATCGGAGACCATTTGGCCTTGCTCTAGGCGGATTTCACGGTGGGCTAGGCGTTTTACCTGATGCTGGTTGTGGCTGGTGAAGACGAGGCTGGGCAGACGGCCGTTGGCCTGCTGCTGATGGAAGTCTTGAAACAACCGTTCCATCAGAGGAGTCTGTTGGGCATCTAGGCTCGCCGTGGGCTCGTCGAGCAGCAGCAGTTGGGGCTGACGGAGCAGGGCCTGGGCAATCGCCAGCCGCTGTTGCTGGCCACCCGACAGGGTGGTCGCCCTCTGGCCAGCGGCCTGGAGCAGTCCCACGCGGTTGAGCCAGACGTCTGCAGTGGGCCCCAATTGACCGATCGGCTGTTCGGCTAGCCAGCCCGCCAGCATGAGGTGGTGGCGGCAGCTCATGCGCAACAGTCGGGATTGCTGAAAGACCATGGCCGTTCGCGCGGAGTCTAGACCGAGAATGCGGCCCGATCGTGGCCTGATCAGCCCATGCAAGAGCCGAAGCAGGGTGGTCTTGCCGGATCCATTGGGTCCCACCAGTGCGGTTGGCTGACCCGGCTGAATCACCAGGTGCTCGATTCTGAGGATGGAATGGCCTGGATCCACGCCGTATTCCAGGTCTATGAGCTCGATTCGCATGGTCTGATTCACTAACTGGCCCTGGGCTCAGCCGGCTGAAGGCTGCGCAGGGCCGATAACAGAGCGTTTAGCAGCAGCACCACAGTCAGCAGGACCACGCCGAGGCCGATGGCCAAGGGCAGGTCGCCCTTGCTGGTCTCCAGGGCAATGGTGGTGGTCATGACTCGGGTGAAGCCCTCAATGTTGCCGCCGACCATCATCACCGTACCGACCTCGGAGATGGCTCTGCCAAAGCAGGTCACCAAGACGGTCATCAGGGCATGACGTTCGTTGATCAGCAGCAAGGCGGCCGTGGTGACCTGACCGGCACCGAGGGACCGCAATCGCTCACCCAACTGCTGGTGCGCATCGCCAATGATCTGTCGTGTCATGGTCGCAGCCAATGGGATCACCAGAATGGTCTGGGCCAGCACCATGGCCTTGACGCTAAAGAGCCAGCCGAAGGCGCCAAGAGGCCCTGATCTGGAGAGCAGGATGTAAACGATCAGACCGACCACCACAGCGGGAATGGCGACATAGGTGTTCAGCAAGACAATGGCCAATGGTTTGAATCGAAACGAGGCAATCGCCAGCAAGCTGCCAGCACTTGCCCCAATCACGAAGGCCAGCAGTGTGGCCCAAAGGCTGACCGTCAGGCTGCGAGCCACGATCTCCACCAGGGCCGCATCTAGGCTGGTGATCAGGCCAAAGGCCACAACAAAACTGTCGGAGAGGCTGTTCATAGGAGAGGGCGTATGCTACGGGCTGTCTCACAGTATGACCATATGAACAACTATGCATAAAGGACACCATCGAGTCGAACTGGCCTATAGCCTGGTCAAGGGCACGGCCAGCAGCGATTTGGTGCTGCACCCACTCTTTCAGATGCTCGATGCGGTTGAGCGCCGGGGTTCCATCTCGGCGGCAGCCAGGACCCTGGGTCTGTCTTATCGCCATGTCTGGGGAGAACTCAAGCGTTGGGAAGAGGACTTTGATCGTCTGTTGATCGTCTGGGAAAAGGGCCAAAAGGCTCGACTCACGGAGTTTGGTCAAAAGTTGTTGTGGGCGGAGCGTCACGCCCAGTCCCGCCTGGCGCCGCAGATCGCCGCCCTGCGAGCGGACCTTGAACGCGCCTTTGGGCTCGCCTTTGATGACAATGCCCATGTGCTGCCCATGATGGCCAGCCATGACGATGCCTTGGCCTTGTTCCGCCAGCATGTTCAGCCGTCTAGCCTCTATCTGGACCTTCGGTTCTCGGGTAGCTTGGATGCTCTGTCTGCCATGGCAGATGGACGCGTGCAGGTGGCCGGGTTTCACGTACCGGTGGCTGGTCAGGTCCCATCCGATCTGCGGACAGAGTTGGTCGGTCAAATGCACCAGGCGCTGGGCAGTCTCAAGGTCAATGCAGTCTGTTTCGCCCGCCGGCAGCAGGGTCTGATCGTCGAACCGGGCAATCCACTCAAGATTAGAGGCTTGGACGACCTGCTGCTCGGCCGATTCCGTTTTGTGAACCGAGCCCAAGGCGCGGGCACGCGTCTGTTCATCGACACATGGCTCAAGTCCAAGGGCCTGACGGGGGACGCCATTAAGGGCTACCGATATGAGGAGCCATCGCATGCGGCGGTGGCTGAGGCGGTGCGAACAGGCGGGGCTGACCTGGGTCTGGGGCTGGCATCGGTTGCTCAGGCCAGGGGCCTGGGCTTTGTGCCGCTGTTCCAAGAGGATTACTGGCTTGCACTGCACCACGACGGGCTTAACGATCCAGCGATTGAGACACTTCTGGGCCGGCTACAAGAGCCCGGCTGGAGCCAGTCTTTGGCGAGTTTGGCGGGCTACGAGTCACCGCCCAACCAGTCGGTGCTGCCTATTTCATCGGTCTTGGTTTAACCCCCGCCCGTTCAAGGGCATTCACGCTTTTCCCAAGATGGTTTTGTCACCAAGTTTGCTATGGTGCCTTCCTCATATCTTCAACGAATTCTCCAAAAGGACGCGGTGTGTCACTGACCATTGAAGCGGTTAACCAGGCCTTGAAAGCCGTTCAGATCAATGAACTTCAGACCGATGTGGTCTCGGCCGGCATGGCCAAGAACATTCAGGTTCAGGGAGCCGATGTCAGCCTAGACGTTGTGTTCGGCTTCCCTGCCAAGAGCCAGTTTGATGCCATTCGCAAGTCGGTGATTGCTGCCATTCGGGCCTTGCCAGGTGTGGGCAATGTCAGCGTGTCAGTCAGTCAGAAGATCATCGCCCATGCAGTTCAGAGGGGTGTGAAGCTCATCCCAAATGTCAAGAACATCATTGCGGTGGCGTCGGGCAAGGGTGGGGTTGGCAAGTCGACCACCACGGTGAACCTGGCCCTGGCCTTGGCCGCCGAGGGCGCCACGGTCGGGGTGCTCGATGCGGACATTTATGGACCCAGTATTCCCACCATGTTGGGCATTGTTGGGCGTCCCGAGTCGGTGGACGGCCAGACCATCGAGCCCATGATGGGCCATGGCCTGCAGGCGAACTCCATTGGTTTTCTGATCGACAAGGACCAGGCCATGGTCTGGCGAGGTCCGATGGTGACCCAGGCCCTGGACCAACTGCTTCGGCAGACCACCTGGCGGGATTTGGATTACCTGCTGATTGACATGCCGCCGGGTACCGGTGACATTCACCTGACGCTGGCCCAGAACGTTCCCATCACTGGGGCCCTGATCGTCACCACCCCTCAGGAAATTGCGCTGATGGACGCCCGAAAGGGGCTGAAGATGTTCGAAAAGGTCTCGGTGCCGGTTCTGGGAATCGTCGAGAACATGAGCGTCTACGTCTGTCCTGGCTGTGGTCAGACGTCTCACATCTTTGGTGAGGGTGGCGGCACCACTATGGCGACCGACTATGGCGTTCCGCTGTTGGGGCATCTGCCACTCAACCGTTCCATTCGCGAGCAGGCCGACGCCGGTCAGCCGACTCTGATAGCCGACCCGGATGGGCAGATCGCTCAGATCTACAAGGACATTGCTCGCCGGGTGGCTGTTCAGGTGGCGGGCATTGCAAAGGACATGAGCAGCAAGTTCCCCAGCATCGTCATTCAGAACACCTAGGATCGGGTCTCCTCTCGTGTCCCAGACGCTTGCCCCACCCGTTTCAGATGCCCTGTCGGGATCAGACCGAACGCCGTCTCGCTGGGTATGCGTTCGCCTGAATCGGGTCGCGCAGGAGAGCGTTTGGCAACCGTTTCGCTGGGAGTTGGCATCGATTGAGCATTGTCCGAGTCCGGACGAGGCCCGCTCAGGCAGGACCCAGACGCTGCATGGTTCAGACGAGTCGGGCCAATGGGCCGCTGCAGTCTGCGAGGTCACGCTTTATCCGGATGAGGCAGAAGGGTATGTGTTGAACCTCACCACAGACTCTCCCTCTTGGTTCGTGCACTTTCGTCTGGATGAGGCCGCTGGCGATTCAGCCCAACCCGATATTCGTCTGGTGACGCTGAGTTACAACGAGGCAGGTCGCCTGATGGATGCCAGCGAGCGCGTGGAGGTCTTGCCCATCGACCGGGCCACAGGTCATTGGCTTGCGAGCTATGCGGAGCGTTTCTTCGTGCCCGAGCCCAAGAAGCGTCAGCGCCCAGCCTCTTTCCGTCCGACTGGTGCCAGGGGTCCTGCGTGAGCGTCGGATTTCTGAGCCGATGGGCTCGCAAAAAGTCTCTTCAGGATGAGTTGGATCGTCGCCTGGAGTCCTCTGAGGCAGACGGCAAAGAGGAGGCCCCGGAGTCCCAGCCGACTCAGGTTCCGGACGCTTTGCA
Organism: Pseudomonadota bacterium; assembly: GCA_041171045.1. Classification (GTDB taxonomy): domain Bacteria; phylum Pseudomonadota; class Gammaproteobacteria; order Burkholderiales; family Burkholderiaceae_A; genus Hahnella. Next base: position 1,825 of record JBEDMQ010000105.1, on the reverse strand, counting down.
GACGAGTTCTCCGCAGGAGTTGGCTCAGCCAGAGGGGCCTGCTCCCACCATGGCCGATGTTGCGGCCTTGCCCCCGGGCGCGGATGTGTCTCGGTTCATGGGGCTGGATGTGTCTGACGAGGTACGTTCTGCAGCGCTCAAGAGACTCTTCAGCGCACCCGAGTACAACGTTCGCTCCACCATGGATGTCTACTGGGAGGATTACTCCAACCTTCCCAAGCTCAGCCAGGAGGAGGTTCGATCCCTCGCGCAATCAAAGTCGCTCTATTTGTTTGAGGATCCTCCTTGGAAGTCACAGGAAGAGTCCCCTGACGTCCTACCAGCCTTGACCACCAGTGGTTTGACAGAGCCGGCTGACCCGGCTGACCCGGCTGAACCGGCCGAACCGGCCGAACCGGCCGAACAAGCCCGACCGGCTGAGCCGACAACTAATGTGCCGACGGACCATGCAGTGTCCAACGCCTCGACGGTCGTCCTGGCGCCCAATGACCAGTTGAACCCGACCACCCACTCCCCAGCGCAGCCGATGGACCCCAACGCCGATTCAGTGGCCTCTCACCCCAAAGGATCTTCATGACCCAGTGCCTCGTCTGCTCCTGCAACAAGACCATGCCGATCGACGAGACCACCATCGGCCAGCCAGTGGCTCAGGCCCTCTGTCGCCACGAGGTCGGACAATTCTTGAAGGCACTCGAAACACCGGATGACCTGGTGGTGGCGTGTACCCAGGAGCAGCCTTTGTTTTCGGCGCTGGCTGAGCAAAAGACCGATGCTCGCTCTACGGCTGTTCGATTCGTCAACATTCGAGAGACGGCTGGCTGGTCCAGTCAGGCGCTGCAGGCCATGCCCAAGGTCAAGGCACTCCTGGCTCGCGCCCAGATGCCGCTGGCCGACCCAGTCCCATCCGTGGCGTACAACTCCAGTGGACGTCTTCTAATCATCGGTCCGGCGTCTCTGGTGCGGCCCGCGCTCGCCCTGGCCCAGTCTGCCTACGAGGCCCTCGAACCAACCGGGTTTGTCACGGCTTTTGACCTGCCCGACTCATCTGAGCGCAGCGTCAGCGTATTGACGGGTCAGCCCTTGGCCCTGACGGGCTATCTGGGCCACTTCGAGCTAACCTGGACAGCGGCCAATCCGATTGATCTTGATCTGTGTACGCGTTGCGGCGCCTGTCAGCGAGTCTGCCCAGAGGGAGCGATCAGCGATGCGCTGCAGGTGGATCTGACCAGGTGCCAGTCGCATCGGGACTGCGTCAAGGCCTGCGATGCCGTTGGGGCCATCCGTTTTGATCGATTGCAGGAGACCCAGGTCGGCGAATTTGATTTGGTCGTCGATTTACGTCCCGAGTCTTTCTTTGGTCAGATGGATGCACCGAAGGGCTATCGTCATGTGCCCGCTGCCGACCTTGCCGCGGTCTATCAGGCGCTAGCCCAGGCTGCCGGCGAAGTCGGCGAATTTGAAAAGCCAAAGTTCTTCAAATACGACGTGAACCTCTGCGCCCACGGGCGCAATGGGACAGTCGGCTGTCAGGCCTGCATCGATGTCTGCTCCACCAAGGCCCCACGGTCCGTTTTTGAGAATGGTCGTGGACGCATCGAAGTCGATCCCCACCTGTGCATGGGGTGTGGCGCCTGTTCGACGGTCTGTCCGTCGGGTGCGATGCGCTACGCCTATCCGTCGGCGGATCGAATTGCACAAGAGCTTCGGGTGGTCGCAAAGGCATATCGAGAAGCAGGCGGTGAGATCGACGAGAGGTCTGCCCCCAGCCTGTTGATCTACGGACAGACCGATGAGTTGGGTGGGGCAGAGGGCTTGCTGAATGCCT
>JBEDMQ010000104.1:0-4017 GCA_041171045.1 Pseudomonadota bacterium | reverse complement strand
ATGGCGACCAGCCTCTAGGATGAAATCCACCTCTTGCCCAACGTGGTCACGCCAGAAAAACAGACTGGCCTCGCCATCGCGCACGAGTGGGGCCTTGACCAATTCCGAGAGCACAAAGGTTTCAAACAAGGCGCCCCTCAGTGGATGGGTAGTGAGTGTTGCGGTGTCTCGAATACCCAGCAGCCATGCCATCAGGCCAACATCCAGGAAATACAGCTTGGGCGTCTTGACCAGTCTTTTGCCAAAGTTCTGATGATGTGGGTAGACCCGTCGAATGATGTAGCTGGCCTCAAGGGCCGAGAGCCAGTGTTTGATGGTGACGCCCGATAGGCCCAGGTCATTGCCCAAGGACTGCATGTTGAGCAACTGGCCTGATCGAGTCGCGCAGGTCACCAAGAATCGACGGAATTGATCTAGATCTCGAATGTTGAGAATCTCGCGAATGTCCCGTTGGATATAGGTCGCCACATAACTGGCGAACCAATCCGATGGGCGCACGTCGCGGCTGTACAAGGATGGATAACCGCCGGTCAGCAGGGCACGGTCAAGTTGGGTTTCTTCAAAGCCGCCCGCTTTTAATTCCTCCACTGACAACGGCAGCAATTCCACCAGGCCAACCCGCCCCGCCAGTGACTGGGTAATGGATTGATGAAGTGTGAATTGCGATGATCCCGTCAGGATGAAGTCACCCACGGTGTTTCGGGAGTCCACCAGAATCTGCAGCCAGGAAAAGAGCTCGGGCCATCGCTGGGCCTCGTCGATGATCGCACCCCTTGGAAACTGTGCAAGGAATCCGCGAGGGTCGTCTTGGGCAAAGCCCATGACATCAGGTGCCTCCAGGTTGACGTAAGGCTTGTCTGGAAAGCAGGCTTTGGCGAGGGTGGTCTTGCCGGACTGACGTGGCCCGGTGATGGCCACGATGGGGAAGCCTTTGGCCAGTCGAGCAATGGTGCTGGCTGCGGATCGGGGGATCATGTTCGGGCTCGTCATTTTTACAATAGTAAAGTTTTTATTAAATATTGTAAATATTGATCCAAAAGACAATCAGATCTACGGCCGGCTTTAAATCATCAAGTTATTGAATTACTTGATTTGTCTTCGAAAATGTCGTCGCAATAACTGACGCCCAAAGATGCCCGAAATTTAAAAGTTAAATTAATACTTTAAATTTGTAAAAAAAGGGCGAAATAAAAGGCCGACTCACGCCGGCCCGGCGGCAAGCCTTTAAACCTGCAGGTTGGTGACTTCTTTGTAGGCCTCAACCAGGCGGTTGCGCACGGCGATCATGCCCTGAAAGGCCAGGTTGGCTTTTTGCAGCGAGACCATGACTTCTTCCAAAGACATGTCTTTGTCGCCCATCTGGAAGGCCTGAGCCTTGGCCTGGGCACTGTTCTGAGCATCGCTGACATCCTGGACGGCCTGGCGGAGCACCTGGCCAAAGTCCACGCCATTGCCCGCCGAACCGGCAGCAGCAGCCCCGCCGGCAAGATTGTCCTCGGCAGGTTTTGCCTGACCCTGTGCCAGCGCGGCAAGCGCTTGCATACGGGCCATAGCGGCGTTCATGTTGTTGTCAATGCTCATAAGTCCAAACTCTAGTTCAAATTCACTCGGACAGGAAGCCCTGTTCCTTGTATTCCTTTAGCTTGTAGCGCAGGGCCCGCTCCGAGATGCCCAGGATCTCAATGGCTTTACGGCGATTGCCATCGGTCTGTTGAAGCACCCTCAGAATGTGGTCTCGCTCTACTTCCGCCAGATTCTTGTTGGATACAGAAGCAAGATCTGGGCCAGATTCGGCAATTGCGGCGGGTTGGGTGTTGGATGCGGCCGAGGCAGCAACTCCCTGACCCGATGCAGCCTGTGCCGGCGCAGCCACGCCCGGCGCAACGGCCGCGGGATTGCCAGCAGACATGCTGGCCGCCCCGATCTCTCCCAGCTCCAATTCCGCGGGCCCAATCACCCCGCTGTCGCTCAGCAGCAGCGCCCGCTGAATGGCGTTCTCCAGTTCTCGCACATTGCCTGGCCAGCTGTAGCTGACGATCCGCTCGGCAGCAGCCTGTGACAGGCTGGCCTTGGCATGGCCCATGGTGGCGCCGTACTTGGCCACAAAGTATCGGGCCAGGGGCAGCAGGTCTTCCACCCGCTCACGCAACGGCGGAATGGCAATGGGGAAGACCGCCAGTCGGTAATACAGGTCCTCTCGGAACTGGCCGGACGCCACACGGGCGGGAAGGTCTCGGTTGGTGGCCGCAATAATCCGCAGGTCAATCTCAACCGACTTGTTGGCGCCGATGCGCTCGACCACCTTGTCTTGCAGCACGCGCAGCAGCTTGGCCTGCAGCTCCAGCGGCATTTCGCCAATCTCATCCAAGAATATCGTGCCGCCATTGGCCTGCTCAAACTTGCCTTCTTGCTGCTTGACCGCGCCGGTAAAGGCTCCGCGCTCGTAGCCAAACAGAATGGACTCGAGCAGGGTTTCTGGAATGGCCGCGCAGTTAATGGCCACGTAGGGCTTGGCTGCACGCGGTGAGCGCTTGTGTACCTCGCGGGCAAAGACATCCTTGCCCACACCAGACTCACCGGTGAGCAACACGGTGGCGTCGGTGCTGGCCACCCGAGTGCATCGCGACAGAATGGTCTGAATGGCAGGCGACTCTGCGATCAGCTGACCGCCGTTCTTACTATTGCCAACACCGTTGCTCCCCGCCGCGGCTCCAGCAGAGCCAACGCCTGCGCCACCGGCTTGCCGATACCGGCCAATCACTTCCACCAGGTGCTCGGGCTGACAGGGCTTGATCAAGAAGTCGCGCGCGCCTGCCTTCAGGGCCTCGACTGCGAGCTGGGCCTCGGCAAAGGCCGTCATCATGACCATGGGTAGCTCGGGCAATTTCTTGTGGACCGAGCGCAGCAGGGTCATGCCGTCCATGCCCGGTAGACGAAAGTCGGTGAGCACCATGCTGTAGACCTCTTGGTCAATCGCAGCCAGCGCAGACTCAGCGGAGTCAAAGGCGCGGTACTCCACGTCCTGCAGATCCAACGTGGCACACAAGGCCTCACGCAGGTCGGCATCGTCTTCCACAATCATCACGGGCGCGTCGCTGTAGGCCATGAATTGCTTAACTCCGGAAAAGAAAGATCACGAGAACTCAGCAATACAAGGAATGCTGATGGAAAACCGGGCACCACCTTCGGCCCGGTTGCTGGCCAGAATCTCACCCCGATGGGCCTCAACCGCATTGCGGGCAATCGACAGGCCCAGGCCGGTGCCATTGATGCGGCTGGTGGCAAAGGGCTCAAATAGGCTGGCCATCATCTCATTGGGAATGCCTGGCCCCGCATCATCCACCACAAACTGAAGTCGGGCCCCATCGGACTGGCCCGTTAAGACGATCTCGCCCGCGTCCTGGCTAACCTGAAGGGCGTTTTCCAAAATCGCCACCATGGCCGCGACCATGGTCGGCCGCTCCACATTGACCAGGGCCTGCAGTCCACTGGCCTGGACCCGCAGGCCAATGTTGCGTTTTTCGCACATGGGGCCGATGGCCGCCAGGGCCTCGTCCAGCAGGGCCTGACCGCTGACCATCTCGGTCTTCTGGGGGCGTTGACGAACAAACTGCAGCATCTGGGTGGTCAGGGTCTCCAGGGACGCCAGCTGCTTGCGCAGCCGATCCAGGGCTTCTTTTTGTTTGTCGGGGCTGAGGTTGGGCATACCCAGGTTGCCGGCATACAGGGTGGCCGTGGCCAAGGGCGTGCGCAGCTGGTGGGCGATGCTGGCGGCCATCTGGCCCATGCTGGCCAGCTTGGACTGGCGCTGGCTTTCAATGTGCAGCCGCAGGCTGTCGGTGATGTCCTGAATCTGCACGATCTGCCGCTCGGCCAAAGACAACTGGGTCACCTTGACGGTGCGGGCCGTGGAGTCGGTGCTGGTCTGGTATTCGCCCGGCATGGGCGTGGGCAGCCAGGAGGCCGGGGTCTGCCAGGCCTGGCCAATGGCCAGGCCCACCAGGGTCTGGGCCGCCA
>JBEDMQ010000103.1:0-6668 GCA_041171045.1 Pseudomonadota bacterium | reverse complement strand
CCGATCAGCGTGGGTCTCCCAGACCATCGGCTGGCCACCCAAGGCCACTGTTAGCCGTGCAACCAATCGGCCCATAACACCATGTCCCACCACAAGGTCAGGCAGAGTCGAGCCTGCGAGGCGAATGGCGTGTAGGGCGGTGGCAGCCAGCGCGAGCAAGACCATCTGGGGGCCTGGGTCACCAGACAGTGGGATCACCCGCTGGACACTGGTCTGTAATTGTTGACTCGCTCCACCAAACAGCCCTCTGGCCTCTTGGTAACAGTTCGCCCCAGGAATAAAAACCCACTGGTCCAACTGGGCCTCTGCACCAGGGCCGACCTCCACGACACGGCCCACGGACTCGTAGCCAGGTACCAAGGGATAGCCCATTCCAGGGAAACTGGGCATCTCGCCCCGATACAAGAGTCGCTCCGTGCCGGTGGAAATGCCGGAGTAGACCGTCTCCACCCGAATCTCATCCGAGGCCAGTTTGCGCAGCGTCAAGGTTCGACGGGTGATGTCGCCCGGGGCCTTGAATACAACTGCTTCGGTAGATGATGGAGTAGTCATTTTAAATTGACATTTGTGAGTGTCTAATTTTACTTACACTTGATTGTCGGCCAATTCTGACAAAAGTCAACAAACAAAAGCGATGGCGTCATCGCGTGAACGCCTCCATCACGCTGCACTGCATTGGAAGCGGGGTGGACCGGGGCTGCACCTTGGTGAAGCCGGCCTTCTGCAATAGGCCCGCCAACTCCAGTTGGGAACGGGGCCGACCGCCGCGCATGGCCAGGAGATAGAAGCCAAAGTAGGCCTCTGCCATCCGGCTATCGCGACCCTCAGCAGACATGGGTTCTGCCACGATCAATCGGCCTTGCTGCGGTGCCAAATAGTCACGGACTTTTTTGAGCAGGCGAAGCACCCAGTCATCAGGATGGTCGTAGACCACCCTCACCAGGCTGACCGTCTGAAAACCAGTTGGGAAGGGATCGCGAAAAAAATCACCCGCCGTTCGTGCCATGGGCTCACAGTCGCTGGCCGTGGTTACACCCGGCAGATCGAAGACATGGGTCACCACGCTCGGATGACTGGCCCTAATCTTGGCTGCAAATCGACCCTGACCACCGCCGATGTCCAAGAGCCGGTCTGCTTCGTGGAATCGCACGCTGGCCAAGACCTGACTCACAATCATGTCTTGCGTAGCAGTCATCAGGGCGCTGTACTCAGCAGTCTGTGCCCTTTCACCTGGCGTGGCCTCTCCGTCACCGATGCCGCGCCTTTCGACGTAACGCCAAAACTGCCGAAGCCGTGTGCTGGGATCTGGATGACGCAGCAAGTCAGCGGGCGCGGCCAGGTCTTCATAGAAGATCTGGTGATGTCGAATCAAGGCCCTCAAGCCCGCCTGTTGGGCGATCACCCGGCCCGTCAGCGTGAGTTGGACCTTGTCGCCCTGAAGACTTAGCAGGCCAACCGAACTGGCCGATTTCACCAACAACAAGGCTCGGTCTTGCGTCAACTCACCCATGGCAGCGAGTTGATCAACTGAGAGACTGGAATCGTCTAGAGCTTCCAACCAGCCAAGCTGCTCGCAGGCCAGCAAGGTCTGGGTGTAGACAAAGCCCGACATCAGATCGAAGACCTTTCTGGCCTGACGTCGAACCAGCCAGCCGAACAACAGGGATCGTGAAGCCCAATCCGAAAAGCCTGGCCGTCGGATCAGGCTTGAGACACTCAGCATGAGCGCTTCAGTAAGCTTCAGTGAGAGGCCACAGAGGCCGAGACTTGAGGATCCAACGCCATGGAGCGCTGCTGCAAAGGCAATAACCGTTCCGACTCTCTGAGGACGAGGTTGCGTAGCCTGACGGCACCTCTACAAGCCGGTATGCCCTCGATGGCATTCGCTATGAGGCCATCAAAATAGGCCAAGGCCCCCTCGAGACCCAACTGTCTCGCAGCGCTGGGACGATCGAGGATCTGGTCCTGGCAGGCCGGCTTGCCCAAGGCGACCGTATCCATGATCACATCACGAATGTCATCGGCCACCTGATAGGCCTCGCCCAAGGCCTCACCCAAGACCCGCCAAGCGCGAGGGTCAGCGCCTGCACAAGCCGCCCCACCCATGGTCGCAGCCGAGAACAAGGCGCCCGTCTTCAGACGCTGGTAGACCTGAATCTGGGCGACTGGCTCGCATTCCCAGGCCTGCCCGGCCACGATTCCCATGGAAGGGCCCACGGCAGATTCTAGATAGCCCAATACATCCGCCAGACGATGGGGCTGCCGGGTCTTGCACCGAATGACCGATCGGAAGGCCATCACAATCAGGGCATCGCCAGCCAGCACGGCCAGTCGTTCACCAAACTCGCTGTGGACCGACGGTTGACCACGCCTGACTGCCGCGTTGTCAAAACAAGGTAGGTCGTCATGAACCAACGAGGCACAGTGCATCAACTCCAGGGCACCAGCGTAATGCTCGGAGAGATGGGGGTCATCATCGCCACAGGCCAGACTCACCGCCAAGGCCAACTGGGGGCGGATTCGGGCACCGCCGGGCATCACGGCATGAACCAGGGCCTGCCCAAGGCGAGGCGGAGTCTCCGGATGGGCAGCCTCTTTCAGGCTGGCCTGGAGCACGCGCTCTATTCGTTCGATTAACATGGCCCCTCCGGTTGTCAATTACAATTGACTTTATCAAATGTCTATTAAATTAGACATTAGGGGGGAGTCAGCCCAGTGTCAATTCAAAATTAGCCATGCAGACGGATCCGATCGAGGCCATTGGCGGTCTTCAGAGGCAGGTTTTGCAGCTGCCCAGCCCATGGCCACTGCGCCTGAGTTGCTGGACTCGAACAGCCGGCCCAGGGGCCCCGATGCTGATGCTGCTTCATGGAACCGGCAGCAGTCACGCCTCTTTTACGCAGCTCTGCGAAGCACTACCGAGCGACTTCGGACTGCTGATCCCAGACCTTCCTGGTCATGGTGAGTCGACGTTCGAGCAACCCCGCTCCTCGCCTCACGGATCGACCTCCAGCAGCCCAGCGGGGTTTGGTCTGCGGGAGATGAGTGAGTGGTTGGAGGCCATGCTGCTCCAACTTGATGCCAAGCCGGACCTGATCCTTGGCCATTCGGTAGGCGCCGCGGTGGCATTGATCATGGGGCTCAACCATCCACAGCGAATCATCCTGGGGTTAGCGCCCTCACTGGTGCCACCGCCTCCGATATACAGCAGCCTGGTTGGTCCATGGCTTGGACCCATGGTGCGAAGTGGGCCAAGCCTGGCGCTCGGCCACTGGCTGGCTGGGCAGGCCTTGGTGATTGATCGGCTCCTGGCTTCGACGGCCAGCCCCATCAGCCAAGAGCAGAAACACCGCTACCGCAAACTCTTTGAATCAAAGGCTCATCTAGAGGGAACACTGGCCTTTATGGCCGGCACGGATTTACCTGGGTTACTCGCTCATCCTGCCCTTCAGAGCCTTGCGAAGGTGGCCATCCTCTCGGCAAAAGACGACCCATGGATTCCCGCGAACGCTCTTCAAACCATCCTGCAAACAAGGCTGCCACAGGCCAAGGTCAAATGGCTAGAGACAGGTGGCCACCTGTTTCACGAGACGGATTCACGCCCCGTGGAGGACTTCATCGCCGAACTCACCAGGCCATGAATCTGGCTGGCGCTGGCAAATGGCAGTGGGTAGTAGGCCGCTGACATCGCATGCGCCAGCACCTGAGCAGCCTGTTCCGGCCGAGGGCTGGCATCAATCCAGATCGATCGAAGGGTTTGCAAACCCAAGGCTCGCGCGGCCCGCTCAGCCTGCTGGCCCGCCAAGGCTCGGTTCACCTCACCATCTAAACAGACGTTCGCGCGCCCATCTGACAAGACCACCACTGCCGCATCCTCTCCCTGCTGGGCCAACCGGTCCACCCAACGAATAACTGCCTGAAGACCCGCGGCTACCGGACTGGCGCCACCACCGGGCAAGGCGGTCAATGCCCTCTTGGCGGCAACAAGCGATCGCGTCGGTGGCAGGTTCACACGAACGCCTTGCCCCCCGAAACTCAACAAGGCCACCTGATCCCGACGAACGTAACACTCGGCCAACAAAGCCTGGACTGCACCCTTGGCCTCCGCCAAACGGGTCGCCGCCATTGAACCAGAGGCATCGACCAGAAAAATAGTCGTCAATGGGCGCCGGTGCTGCCGCCTCCAGATGCGCAGATCGCTGGGCATCAGCAAGAGCCGATCCTCCGATGAAGAGACTCGACGACGCATGTCCTGAAGGGGCAAGGCTCGCTCCAGGACTTTGACCCAGGCCAACTGCCGCGCGGGTTGCCCGCGCTTCCAGGCTGTGACCCGCAGACGCCGGCCCCGACTGGGGTGCCAGCCCCGCTGGCCGGCCCGACCACCCTCTCGACGGGCCAGTCCTGAGCGCACCGGCCGCATGCGGTCCATTCCATGGACCCCAAGCAGTCCACGCTGCAGATCAACCAGTGCCGCCTCAACCGCCTGCTGGTCCTGCTGGTCCTGCCGGTCCTGGTGATCCGCCGATGACTGCTCCAGCGCCCCTTGAGGCGGTGCCGGGGCCTGATCGGTCTCCTGAGACTCGTTCTGGGAGTGCCCTTGATCATTAGGTTCTGAGGCCTCTGCAGACGGCTGCTGATCATCAGCGGTCTGCTCAGGCAACTGTTCAGGCCATCGGCGAGCATGGGGGAAGAGACTGGCCACCAAGGCTTGATCAACCCGTTCGTCGGAAACCTTGCGGGCCCGGGGTGATGCCTGCCGGGCTAGATCGATCGCCAAGCGACCCGTTGCCATGAGTGGCCTCAGGGAGGGAACGTCTAGCACCGAGGCGATGGCCGCCAGACGACGCCATTGATCTGAGGACAAATCGAGACGACCATTGGCCGAGACGGGCCAAGCCTGGATAACCTGCTTGAGCTGCCGCCCCCACTCATCCGCAGACTGTTCCGGTGGCAGCAGTCGGTCTTGCACCATCACAAGGGGCATCCGGTCGAACAAGATGGACGGCACTCCGGGCTCGTCCTCGACGGATTCGTCTAACAAGACCAGTAGCAGGCGTCGTTGGTCTAAGGCTTGCGCCAGTTCTTGAGCCAGCGCTGGTTCTATCCGCTCGGCCATGCTCACCAAGACGATGCAGTCCCGGTGACATTCTATCCATCCCGGGTCATAGATTGGCGCTCTGGTCGCCAGGGTCTGGACCACATCCAAAGACGGCCTAAGGGCCTCCGATGGGGTCGAAGCTGGCAATCTCGCCAGACGGAGACCAGAGGTGGTCTCCGAAGCGTTGACCATCGTCTTGAGCAAGGCCTCGAAGGCCTGCCGAACTGGCCCAGGCCGGGCCGACCGAATCAGCATGCCGCCGTAACGCGCTGGTTGTGCAAGAAAGGCGCAGAGCGCCAGAGACTCTGGCGTCAGGGCCTGGGCAGTCATGGAGTCAAGGTCGCCAGTGCGCGGGCAACCCTCTCGTTGCCGGTGGTCTCATCAAGGACGTCCCGCCGCAGGCGGTGACGCAACACCATAGGAGCCACCGCCTTGAGATGCTCGAGGGTGACCTGACGGGCGCCATTGAGTGCAGCCATGGCTCGCGAGGCCCGCATCAATGCCAGCTCACCGCGCAGACCGTCGGTATTTAGAGAAAGACACAATCCAGCAGCCTTCTCAAGCAAACCATCGGGCACCTTGACCTTGTCTAGCTGCCGACGAGCCTGAGTGATTTTGCGTTGAAGGGCTTGCTGGGCTTGGTCATAAGAGGCCACGAAAGCCATAGGGTCCCGGTCGTAGGCCTCTCGACGTCGCACAACCTCGATGCGCTCCGATAAGACCTGAGGGGTGGTGACCTCAACGGCCAGACCGAAACGATCCAGCAATTGAGGTCGCAGCTCGCCCTCCTCCGGATTTCCGCTGCCCACCAAGACAAAGGCAGCAGGATGGACCATGCTCAGACCATCTCGCTCTACCCGATTCTCACCACTGGCGGCCACGTCGATCAGCAGGTCCACGAGATGGTCTTCCAACAGGTTTATCTCATCAACGTATAGAAAACCTCGGTTCGCACGCGCCAACAGGCCCGGCTCAAAGACACGACGGCCGGAGACCATCAACTGCTCAAGACTCAGGCCACCGACGATGCTCTCCTCGCTGGCCCCCAGGGGCAAGTCCACGACAGGAACTGGGCGCTTGGTTTTAGACTTGATCTGGCAGCCCCCTGCGCACAAGCCGGCTGCGGCCTGAGGGTCGCAGGCGTATGAACAACCGGACACCACAGAAATCTCTGGCAAGACGGCCGCCAACGCCCGAACGGCGGTGGATTTACCGGTGCCTCTCTGACCGAGAATCAGCACGCCACCGATCTGGGGGTCCACGGCCGCCATGAGCAGGCCGAGTTGCATGTCCTCTTGGCTAACCAAGGCGGTGAAGGGATAGGCAGGACGGGTCATGGGGTGACTGTGCCGCTTGACGTCAAAAGAGTCAAACGAAACTGACACTCATGAGACTCTGCGAAAGCAGATGGTAGCGGGGGTAGGCTGAGCGGGAATCTGCGTGAGCAGATGGTAGCGGGGGTAGGATTTGAACCTACGACCTTCGGGTTATGAGCCCGACGAGCTGCCAGACTGCTCCACCCCGCGTCGAAGAACTGGAGAGTATACATGAAGTTTTGTTCGAGTTGCGG